>DATART010000378.1:0-3687 GCA_036264035.1 Thermoanaerobaculia bacterium
AACGGAGCCATCTGATATGAGAGTCTGACAGCCAGGATCTCAAGATGCGCGGGCTGCGTTGAATCCCCCGGTTCCAGCCGGAGCCGCGAAACTTTAGATCCTTCGTCCGTCTTCGCGGGCTCAGGATGACAAACAGCGACGTCGGGATAAACTTCACGCGCCATGCCTGCGCTTCTCGAAACCAGCCTGCCGCTCCCACTCGCCCGCCGCGGAAAAGTGCGCGACGTCTACGATCTCGGCGACTCCTTTCTCTTCGTCGCCACCGATCGCATCTCCGCGTTCGACGTCGTGCTCTCGCCCGGGATCCCTGACAAGGGAAAAATTCTGACGCAGATGTCGACGTTCTGGTTCCGCCATTTCGGCGACATCGAGAACCATCTCCTCGAAACGGAATGGGATGCGTTCCCTGCCGAGGTCCGCGCACATCCCGATCTGCGCGGGAGGAGCGTGATCGTAAAGAAGTGCCGCGTCGTGCCGGTCGAGTGCGTCGCGCGCGGCTACCTCGTCGGCTCGGGACTCAAGGAGTACAACGAGACCGGCCGCGTCTGCGGAATCGAGCTCGATAAGGGCCTCACCACCGCCAGCAAACTGCGCGAGCCGATCTTCACGCCGGCGACGAAAGAAGAGACCGGCCACGACGAGAACATCTCCTTCGAGCGGATGTGCACCATCGTCGGCGACGATCTCGCCGCCGAGCTGCGCGAGCTGACGTTGCGGATCTACAAACGCGCCGCCGAATTCGCGGAAACGCGCGGCATCATCATCGCCGACACGAAATTCGAGTTCGGCATCGACGAGCAGCCGAATCGCGACAACATTGTCGTCTGGATCGACGAAGCGCTGACCCCCGACTCCTCCCGCTTCTGGCCCGCCGACCGTTACGCGATCGGCAAGAATCCGCCGTCCTTCGACAAACAATTCGTCCGCGACTGGCTCGAAACCACCGGCTGGGACAAAGCCTCCACGCCGCCCGAACTGCCGGACGACGTGGTGATGAAGACGCGCGAAAAATACATCGACGCGTTCCGAACGCTGACGGGCGCCGAACCGGAGCTTTAGGCCGTCATGATCAGTAGCGGGATCGTCACCGGCCCGCCGCCGTCCCAACTGATCTTGATTTCCATCCGCCGCATGTTGGGCGCTGGCTGCTGCTGAAACGCGCCGCGCGGCATATCGAAGTTCATGCGCGCGCCCGTGAACGGCTGCGTTACCGGATGCGGTCCGTTAAGAAAACGGAGTACGGCATTCGGCAGCGGCGTACCATCCGCGGCCACCGCCACGAGCCGGATGCGCACCTTGCCGGCGTTCGGATCGATGTATTGATCCTTGTCGGCCGCGGCGGCGACAAACGGTTTGCGCGCGGAGTCAAGCAGCACTTCATTGAAGAGTTGCCGGACGACTTTCGGCATCCAGAGCTGCCCGTGATACTGCGGGATAAGACCTTCATCTGCATACGCGCCGATCGGCACCGGCACCTGCCGCACATCCGCTCCCGTCAGCCACGACGCGGACGGAAAGTTCACCGTGCCGTCGCCGGCATCGTTGTCCGGCGGCGGAAACGTCAGCGTCCCACCGACATTCGTGCAGACCGGCCAGGTGTCGGCGCCCCATCCGCAGAGACTCGTCACCGGCAGGTCGTCGAAATTGCGCGGAAAGCGCGGATGAGCGTTCGCAGCCAATGTGCGCATGAAATCGTGGCCGAAGCCGGGCGGAATCCACGACTGATCGTCGATCGGCGTCGTGGAGACTCCGTTCGAAATGAACAGGTTCATATCGGGACAACGCGGGAAGAGGTCATACGCCGCCTGCGCGTTCTGCAGGATCCGTTTCGAATCGTCGGCCGAAAGAATCGGAATCGGACCGATGGCGATGGACGCGCCCTTGTCGACCGCATGCAGCGCCTCGAGCGTGCCGCACCACGGGATGCCGAACGTCAACACCTGCTCGAAACAGGCAAGGTAATCGGGCTCCTTCTCCAGAAACGCGCGAAAGACGAGGCCGCCCGTCGAATGGAGGATGGCGATCACCTTGCCGTCCTTGTCCGGCGACAGCGTGTCGAGCGCCTTCTTGATCCGGCCCACGGTGTCGGGAGAGGAGATACTCTGCCGCCAATCCCAACCAATCGGAATGAGCGTGGCATTGTCGTAGCCGTAGTGATTTTTTAGAAGGTCGTACAGCGACTGTGCCGCCGGCTTCAACACGCGGATGGTCGCCTCGATCGGCGGCCCCGCTACGACGTCGCCCGGAACCACAGACAACTTGTCGAGCAACGCCTTTTTCTTCGCCGGGTCGAGCAGGTCAAGCGGATTCGGCGGAAACAGTTTCGCGCCGCTGTCCTTGTCGTGCAGTTCGCTGGCGGGAAACCCGGGGATGAAGATCGCTGGCTTTGGCATTGGACGACTCCTTACTGATAGGAGTGTCGCGATCGACGCTTTTCCCTACTTCCGGTGTTTCTGCCCCCTCTACAGCGTGTAAGCTGTCGTTGATGACGACGAGCGTTTCGGCGCTGCACCCGTGGGATGTGCCGGCGTATACGGCCGCGATGGCCGGACGCATGGTCGGCCTCCGACCCGAACGCGTCCGTCGTTGGCTGAGTGGATACGAGTACAACTACACCGCAGCAAACGAGACGGTGCGCCGAATCAGAAAGGCGCCCGTTATTCATCGCGACGGCGAAGAAACTACGTTTGCATCATTTCTCGATCTCATCGATTTGCTCTTTGTGCGGCGCTTTCTCGACGCCGGCATATCGCTTCAGAGACTGCGTCGTGCATTGGACGAGGCGGATGCGCTCGTCGGCGGTCATCATTTTGCGCAGCGGAGTTTTTTTACTGACGGCAGGAACGTCTATCTGCAAGTGAGAAAGCAATCGTCGACCAACGCGGAATCGCTTCTCGAGCTCCTATCGGGCGGACAATGGGTCATCGCGCCCGTCATCAAAGACCTCGCCACCGAAATCAAGTTTCACGACGCGACTGGATTTGCCGAGCGCTGGTATCCGCTCGGCCCGGAAACGCGTGTGATCGTCGATCCGCGTGTTTCATTCGGCGCACCGACGGTTCTCAATCGAGGAATCAAAACTGCCAACGTCTTCGACCTGTATGTCGCCGAGCGCGAACGGGTCGATACCGTCTGCTCCTGGCTGCAGCTCCAGCCGGAGGATGTTGAGGATGCGGTGCAGTTCGAGCAGAAGCTCGCTGCCGCATGAGATTTTTCTTCGACAACAATCTATCCGCGCACCTCGCCGCCGGCATGAAGGAGTTCGGCGAAGACGTCGTCCATTTGCGCGACCACTTTCCTGAAAACGCCACGGATGCTGAGTGGCTCCCGTTCGTCGGCGAGAACCTCCTCGTGCTCGTCACGCGCGACGACGCGATCCGCTGGAATCCCGCGGAGATCCAGGCTGTGCGGCGCCACAAAGTTGCCGCGTTCTTCCTCGGCGGCAAGAAACTTTCGCGATGCCAGCTCATTCAGCAACTGGTCAGGAATTGGCCCCGCATGAAAGAACTCGCCGCATCGGAAAAACGGCCGTTCGCGTATCGCGTTCCGCCGCACGGAACAGCATTCAGACGGCTAGCGCTATGAACCCTATTTCCGGTGCTCGACCTTCACCACGGTCTTGATCCCCCCGCGGATGTAAAAGTCGCCTTCGACGTAGAGGTAGCGCGGGTCGAGGGCGGCGATGAG
>DATART010000406.1:0-10912 GCA_036264035.1 Thermoanaerobaculia bacterium
GGCTTTGTCGCCTACTCGCCGATCGGGCGCGGCTTCCTCTACGGCCGCTTCAAAACGATCGACGATCTCGAACCAACCGACTACCGCCGCCAATCGCCGCGCTTCCAGGGCGAAAACTTCGAACGCAATCTCGACCTGGTCCGCCGCATCGAAGAGATCGCGCGAAGCAAAGGTGTGACCTCCGCGCAACTGGCGATCGCCTGGGTACTCGCGCAAGGCGACGACATCGTCCCGATCCCCGGCAGCAAGAGCATTCATCACCTCGAAGAAAACATCGCCGCGACCGATATCGAACTGACGGCCGACGATCTGGCGAAGATCGACGAAGTCGCGCCGAAGGGAGTCGCAGCAGGCGATCGTTATCCGAGCATGGCGGCTGTGAATGCGTAAGCTCGTTATTGCCTGGTGAAGCGCGCGCGTTGTCGTTGGCTTTGATTCGTTGTCGGTCGTCGGTGATCGGTTGCGGGAGTGGTTCGAAAGTGCCAAACCGAACCGACAACGGAAAAGCGACACCCGACACCCGACACCCGAAGACTCGCAGCCACGTTCCTCTAGAATCTCCTAGCAATGAACGCGCTGCCCCTCATCCTCTTCTTCCTGGCCGTGACCGCGATCGGATACCGCTACTACTCCGCCTTTCTCGCGGCGAAGGTGATGGCGCTTGATGACAGCCGCGTCACGCCGGCGCATCGGTTCAACGACGGGCAGAACTACGTGCCGACCAACAAGTGGGTGTTGTTCGGGCATCACTTCGCGGCCATCTCCGGCGCGGGGCCGTTGATCGGGCCCGTGCTGGCAGCGCAGTTCGGCTATCTGCCGGGACTGTTGTGGCTCGCGTTCGGTGTCGTGCTCGGCGGGGCGGTGCATGACTTCGTCACGCTGGCGGCGTCGGTGCGAAGGAACGGGAAGTCGCTGGCGGAGATCGCGCGGAGCGAGATTTCGCCGCTGGCGGGGATCACGGCGATGGTGGCCATCCTCTTCATCATCGTCATCGCGCTGGCCGGACTGGGGATCGCCGTGGTCAACGCGCTCGCGGATTCGCCGTGGGGGACATTCACGATTTTTCTGACGATTCCGATCGCGCTGCTGATCGGGCAGTACCTGCATCGGTCCAAAGCGCCATACGCGATTCGCAACGGATCCATCGCCGGCGCGCTGATGGTGCTGGCCGCGGTCGTGGCGGGACGCTTCGTCCCGGGCACCGCGCTCGGAGCGATCTTCACGATGTCGAAGCCACAGATCACCATCGCCATCGCCATCTACGGCTTCGTCGCCTCGGTACTACCCGTCTGGATGCTGCTCTGCCCGCGCGATTACCTCTCGTCGTACATGAAGCTCGGCACGATCGCGGCGCTGGTCATCGGCACGATCATCGTGGCGCCGCATATTTATGCGCCAGCCGTTTCGCAGTTTGCTTCCGGCGGCGGTCCGATCATCCCCGGCAAGCTCTTTCCGTTCGTCTTCATCACCATCGCCTGTGGCGCCATCTCCGGCTTTCACGCGCTGATCGGATCGGGGACGACGCCGAAGATGATCGACAAGGAATCCGATTCGCGCATGATCGGCTACGGAGCCATGCTCTGTGAAGGCCTTGTTGGCTGCGTCGCTCTCATCGCCGTCTGCGCGCTCCATCCCGGCGACTACTACGCCATCAACGTTCCGCCGGCGATGTTCGCCAAGCTCGGACTGTCGACCGTCAACCTGCCGCACTTCTCAACGCTGGTCGGCGAGACGTTGGTCGGCCGCACCGGCGGCGCGGTGTCGCTGGCGGTCGGCTTCGCGCAGATCTTCTCCGGCATCCCGCTCCTCGGCGGATTGATGTCGTACTGGTACCACTTCGCGATCATGTTCGAGGCGCTCTTCATCCTCACCACCATCGACACCGGCACCCGCGTGGCGCGCTTCATGGTGCAGGAGTTCCTCGGCCGCGCCTGGAAGCCGGTCGAGAACACGTCGTGGATTCCGGGCACGATCGTCTCAACCGCGCTGGTCGTCTTCGGCTGGACGTGGTTCATCCTCAACGGATCGATCTCGCAGATCTGGCCGATGTTCGGCATCGCCAACCAACTCCTGGCCGCGGTGGCGCTGTGTGTCGGAACGACGGTCATCCTCAACGCAGGCAAGGCAAAGTACGCATGGACGACGATGGTCCCGCTGGCCTTCGTCGCCTCGACCACGCTCTACGCCGGCTACCGCTCCATCATCGACAACTTCCTCGGCCCGAAGATGATGGCCAAAGATCCCTTCACCGGCTATCTCGACGCCACGCTGACGTCGATCCTGATGCTCTGCGTCGTCGTGATCCTGGCCGCGTCCGCGCGCGCGTGGCTGCGCGCGGTACGGGGGGAATCGATCGCCTTCGTCCCTGCCACCGCCGGTCCGGATCACACGCATTTGCCGGGCAGCGGCTGCTGTTGATCCGCAGATAAAGAATGATCCAGCGGCGGGTCAACGGTTGTCGTCGTGCGCACGTTCCGACCCACCGGCGCCGGACGCGAATCGCATAACCATCGCCGATTCAACCAATTAGTTTTTTGATCACCTCGGCATCTTCGTTGCCATAATGACGCGCGAAAGGATCTTCCTCCCATGCGCAAGCTTTGTCTCTCTCTCGCATTCGCGCTCGCCATTCCGGCGGCGTTTGCCCAGACCAACAACTCGAAGGACCCCACCTGGTGGGAAAAGTACCAGTACCTCGTCAAGAACGGCGAGATGACCGCAGCCGGCGCCACGACCTCGGTCGCCTCCGGCGCGAACGTCGACGTCTCGAACGAATGCGGACCGCAGAGCGAGACCTACATCACCATCAACACCGCCAATGCGAAGCAGCTCGCGGCCGGATCGAATGAGATCTTCCGCGATCCGATGCGCGGCTACTGGTCGGCCGACGGCGGCAAGAGCTGGGGCGGCGTCGATCTCCCGCTGCCGCCTCCGATCGGTACGAACGGCATCCGCTTCGGATCCGATCCGACTCTGGCCTTCGATAGCCGCGGCAACCTCTTTTACGGATACATCGTTGTCTTCTTCGGCAGCGGCAACGGCATCAACGGCTCGCAGATGGGAGTGGCGCGATCGACGGACGGCGGTAAGACCTATCCGCTGGCGAACTTCTTCTCCTTCTCCGGCGGCAGCGATCATTTCAACGACAAGCCGATGATCACCGCCGACGCGAACATCAACTCGCCGTTCCGCGACAACGTCTACATCGCCTGGGATGCCGCCAGCGGCGGCTCGGCTAGTGGCGGCGGCGTGCGCGTGGCGCGCTCCACCGACCACGGCGTGACGTTCACCGTCACCCGCGCCGACGATCCGAAAGGACCCGGCCGCGCCATCGGCGCCGTGCCGTTCGTCGGACCGAACGGCGAGCTCTATCTGGCCTGGAACGACTACGCCGCGAACACGATCGCCTTCAGCCGCTCCTTCGATGGAGGCGCGACGTGGGACGCGCAGCGCGTGATCGCGTCGAAGCAGCTCGCGTTCGACATTCGCGTTCCGGCCGAGTTCAACCGCGGCGCGCTCGTCTACCCCGCCTGCGATACCAACCGCAGCAACGGCGCGCATCGCGGACGCCTTGTCTGCTCGTGGATGGATCTCGCCGGCAACGGCACCACCGACATCTTGACGTCCTACTCCGACGACAAAGGCGCAACCTGGTCGCTCTCGAAATCGGCCGCCGACGCGCTCCCCTTCGCCGTCGATCGTTTCAATCAGTGGCTGTCGATCGATCCGACGAATGGCGTCGTCAACGTCTCGTTCTACGACACGCGCAACGACACCACCGGCGCGCGCTACATGACCGACATCTATCTCTCCCGCTCCTCGGATGGCGGCGCCTCGTTCGCCCCGAACGTCCGCGCCTCCGACGTCAGCTCGAACGAGCACGACTGCGACGGCGTCTTCCCCTGCTCCGCCATCAACTACGGCAACCAGCAAGGCGACTACTCCGGCATCGTCGCCTACGGCGGCGTCGCCCATCCGGTCTGGACCGACAGCCGACGCAATCAGGACAGCGTCAACGGCTGCCGCTTCCCGGCGATGGAAGAAGTCTTCACAACCAGCGTAAAGTAGACTCAATCAGTGGATCAGTAGAACAGTGATCAGTGGATCAGGAGCGGAACGAGCTTCCTGATCCACTGATCTACTAATCCACTACTACGGAGGCTGACATGCTGGGTAACACACCGATCATCGCGTTCGTCCCCACTCTCGACTTCGAGAAAGCCCGCGCGTTCTACGTCGATGTCCTCGGCCTCCGCTTTGTCGACGACGACGGCTTCGCCATGGTCCTCGAAGCGAACGGCACGATGATCCGCGTGGCCAAAGTCCAATCCGATTTCAAACCCGCCCAATTCACGATCCTCGGCTGGCAAGTCTCTCAGATCGAGAGCGTGGTCGCCGCGATGACGGCGAAGGGCGTGGTCTTCGAGCGCTACGGCTTCTTCGAACAGGACCCGCTCGGCATCTGGGCGGCGCCCGGCGGCGCGAAAGTGGCGTGGTTCAAGGACCCGGACGGCAACATCCTCTCCGTCTCACAGCACGGGTAGCGATGCTTGCCCCGGCATCGTGATCGCCATGCCGAGGAAAAAGACGATGCATCCTGCGATGGCTGGGCCGAGGTGGAAAAGATCGGTGTAGCCGATCAGCGGATGCACGGCGATCGCGGCGCAGAAGCCGGCCACGCCGGCCGCGGCCAGCGCTTGCCAGAGGTTGCGCGACGGTGTTCCGTAGAGCACCGCGAGGAACATCGCCAGGCCGCAGGAGACGAGCGCACCACCGAAGCCCGCGCGGTCGTGAGCGATCAGCGGCACGAGGTGCGCGTTCACCTTGTGAAGTTCCGCCGGAGTGATGCCCATGAAGGCGATGTCCTGCGGTACGAAGACCGAGGTCATGCCGACCGTCATGATGGTTAGCCCGGCGGCGATGATGCCGAACGTTGTGAGAAGCACAAGGATCCGGCCAACGCCGTTTTTCGAATGAATATCGAACGTGAGCCGCCGTACGCGCTCGACGCGCAGCCGGCGCGTGAGAACGAGGCCGGCCACGAATACGGGAAGAAGACCAAGCGTGGCCGCGCCGTGCCAGGAATCGAGATAGCCGTAGCCGAGGTACGCGAGGAAGCTGAGGAATCCGGCGCTGCCGCTGATGAGCAGCGCCCACCACGCCCACGATTCGCGGCGGCGCAGCGGAAACTCGGTGAGCCAGAGATACATGATGCCGATCGCGATCAGCACGCCGCCGAAGGAGACGCGGTCGTGAACCATGAAGTGCACGATGCGGCAGCCGCGAAGCGCGCATAGCTGCGCGGCCGTCATGCCGAGGTAATCGGTGTCCTGCGGAAGAAACTGTCCGGTCGATGCCTGGAAGAGCGCGAACGCGCCGGCGCCGATCAACGCCAGGGCAGTCAGCTTGATCAGCGAGCGTCCGTCGCCGAGAAAGGTTTCGAAGAATCCGCGATCGTCGTCCATGTCAGAAGAGCAGCGTCACCGGTTTGATCTCAAGTCGCGCAAAGTGAGGGTCGAGCCTGCGCGCGAGCAGCGGCCACTGGTGATGCGGAACTTGTGGATAGAGGTGATGTTCCAGATGATACAGATGCCGGGCCGCAAGAATCGAGAGCACCGTTCCTCGAAAGAGCTTTGTCTGCGTGAGCTCCGTCGCAGCCGTCGCATTGTGCGGAATGAAGACAGTGATGACTGGAAAGATCCAACTCCCGGCGATCATCAGCGCGCCATAGATCGCGGGCAGCGGTGTGATCGGAATCATCGCCACCGAGGCGCCGACCAGACCGAGGACGGCAACGCCTTCGCCGAGAATCCACCGGCGCTCCCGCTTCGCCTCACGCACTGCGAAAAACCATAGCCGCGGCTGCAGCGTGACGCCATCGAAGAGTGAGCCGATAAACGACATGCGCGCCGCGCGCGCCTCGATGTCATCCTCAGCCGGAAAACGTGCGTGATGGTGGAGATGCGTAAAACGGTAGGCATGCCCACTGCGGAACGCGACCAGTTCGGTCGCACACAGAAGGACATTGTTCAGCCACCGCGGCAAGGCCAGCGAGCGGTGAACGAGGTCGTGGGAGATGGAGCCGTATGTGACGAAGCTGAGGATGACGGGACATGCGAGCGCGGCGATCCACAAATCCCGGGCTGCCAGAACGAAGAAGGCAGAGACAAGGAGGAACGGAAGCGTCAGCGACAGGACGCGCCGCCACGCCGGCAGCACGAGCAGATCCCGCCCGAGCGTATCAAGCGAAGGGAGTCCGTCGTGGCCGTGCATTGCGAAAGGCTAACATCGCGCAATGGTTCCGGTCGGCCGTTTCGCTCCCTCCCCCACTGGCCCACTCCACCTCGGCAGTCTCGTGGCGGCGGTCGGCTCTTGGCTGTATGCGCGGCGCGAGGGCGGACGGTGGCTGGTGCGGATGGAGGATCTCGATACGCCGCGCGTCGTCGCTGGATCGGCGGATGAGATCCTTCGCGCGCTCGAGCGATACGGGCTGACGTGGGACGGCGAAGTCGTCTATCAATCGCAGCGGATCGCGTTGTACGACGACGCACTGAACGCGCTTCGCGCGAAGAACCTCGTCTACGACTGCGGCTGCTCGCGCGCCGATCTGGCGCGCACCGCCTCGGCGCCGCTCGGACGCGAGCCGGTCTATCCCGGAACCTGCCGCGACGGACTTCCCAACGGACGCGTCGCGCGTGCGGTTCGTTTCCGAACGTCGCACGAGGTCATCGCCTTCGACGATCGGATTCGCGGCCATCTTGAAGAGGACGTCGCCACAGAGACTGGCGACTTCGTCGTCCGTCGCGCGGACGGCGTCTACGCGTATCAACTGACGGTCGTGGTCGATGACGCGGCGCAGAACGTTACGCAGGTCGTCCGCGGTGCCGATCTGCTGACATCGACCGCGCGTCAGATCGCGCTGCAACGCGCCCTCGGATTTCCGACTCCCTCGTACGCTCACCTGCCGCTGGTCGTGAATGCAGATGGGTCGAAACTCGGCAAACGCGATGGCGCGTTGCCGCTGCCGTCGCTCGATGAGCAACGCGTCAGCGAGACGCTCTCATTCGCTTTGCGATTCCTCGGAATCGAGGTCGCACTCGACACCCCTTCGCGAATGCTGGAAGAAGCGTTATCCGCAGATTTCGCAGATGGTGGCAGATAAAACATCCAACGGAGATCACAACTTCAAGATCAGATGCGTCATGTCGTGCTGGTTGCCGTCAGGATCGGTGCCGTAGCCGGGCATCACGTAGGAGCTGAAGCCGAGGTTCTGGAGGGTGGTGACGGCATCGGCTTCGAGGTCGGAGATCAGCATCGCGTTGAGATGGCGGAGGCCGTTCTCGCGGGCGATGCCGATGAACTGATTCACCAACAGCGTGCCGAGGCCGGCGCCGCGAAAGGTCGGATCGATCATCCACTTGATGCGGCCGGCCAGGCGGAGCGGACCGCCGTGACGGCGATGCAGCGTCGCGTCGGCGACGATGCGGTTGCCGTCGAGCGCGAGCAGCGGGAAGACCTTCGCGTAGTCGATATCGCGGCCCCAGCTCTCGATCAGCGGCCGGTTCTCGATGTGGTCCCAGGCGAAGCGGCGGTAGGCGATTGGAAGGTGCTGGAAGAACTCGAACAACGCGTCAACGTCCTTCGAGGCGAAGGGACGAAGCAGAACTCTGCGGCCGTCGCGCAGGACGGCCTCCTGCGGATAGCGATGCGGCATTTGCGAACGATACCATCGACGCGATTAAACCAACTCAGCGCGATCGCCAACCCGAATCAATCCGCCTTCGACGATCTCCCCAAACACTCCGGCGCGCCAATGTGGACTGAGCGCTTTCCGCAGTCCGGTCTGCGCCTCTTCCATCTGTTCGCACGGACGCGTCTCGCCGAGGATGCGTACGAGACAGTTGCCAAGCCGGAGAAGTTTGCCGCGCGAATCGGCGAGCGCGATGCCGCGTAGCATCACGTTCGCGCGCCGTTTGGAAGGATCGACGTGGTGGCCCGTTTCGGTGGCCGCTTCGCGCCACGCCGCTTCGTCAATGATCGTGACCTGGCGGCGCCGGCTGCGATCGGCGTTGCCGGCCAGCCCGCGGCCGGCGATCGCCTCGGCGCTTTCCACGGAATCCATCACGCCGCCATGCGCGCGCTTGATCCAGATGTTGACGATCTCGCCGGTCACGGTTTGCCTCCGCTCGTGGAATCGGCGCGCTATTTCGACGCGTCAAACGCCGCCTGCAACTCTGCGGTCAGCGCGTTCGCATCGTCCTCGCGGCCATGCCAGGCGGCCGGCGTGTTCTGGAAGAGCGCGATCTGCCAGCGATCGCCGCGTTTGACGGCCACGAGCGACTGCACGGCATTCGTTGCGCGATTGATCTCCGACTTGCCCGGGGGAACCATGCCGGCGTGCGCGCGGAGCAACATCACGTCCGGCGCGATCTCGCGCACTTCGTGCACGAGCGTCACGAACGACGCGACCTTGTGATCGGCGAAGATGCCGGCGAGGTGCGACGCGATCTGCTCGCGGCCGCCGGCTTCGCTTCCGTCGAAGCCGATCATCTGTCCGTCGTCGGCGAAATCGCGCGTCATCGCGGCGGCGTCGCCCGCGTTCCAGCCGGCGATCATGCGCTCGTAGAGACCGCGAACGTCCGCGGCCTTCATGACGCGAGCGATGCCGTGCACGCGCGGCAGCGTTTCGCCGCCGCCGGCACCATCTCCAGGCATTCGGGACAGGCCTTCATCGGCTGCGCGGGCGGCGCCGGCACCGGCTTCACCAGCGTTTTCACGATGAGAAACACGACGAATGAGATGACGATGAAATCGATCAGCGTGCCGAGGAAGTGGCCGTAGAGAAGCGCGCTTTCGGAGACTTTTCCGGCAGCATCGGTCGTGGAGCGGATGACGTATTTCGCCTGCCTCCAGTCGCCGCCCGGCAGAAATAGGCCGATGACCGGCATCAGCAGATCGGCCGCCAGCGCCGATACGACATTGCCCACCGCCGCGCCGATGATGACGCCGACCGCCAAAGCCAGCGCATTCGTCTTCGTCAGGAATCCCCGAAATTCAGCAATCATGACGTCCTCATCATACCGAACACGTCCGGCCTTCCTCTCAAGAAGCTACAATGCCCTGCATGTCCGAAATCGCGTTGAACGAAACCGTCCGTCCGCGGCACGGCTGGCTGATCGCCGCATGGATCGGCGTCGTCCTGGTGCTGATCCCGATGCTGATCGTCGCCTCCGTCATCATCGACAAGGAGCATTTCGGCTGGCTGGTCCAGTCGCTCTTCCTCGAGTTCGTCAGCGGCGGCGTCATGGCCGGCGGACTGCTTGTCTTCATCGCCGCGTGGTTTCTGCCGGAGCGCAAAACGTGGCGCGGCATCACCCTCATGTTGTGGGGCGTGATCGCCGTGACCTCGCCGGCATTCGGACTCATGTTTCTGCTGCCGTGGGGCCTCGTTGCCCTCATGCTGCCGCTGGTCATCGCCATCCTCCTCCGGCAGGCGAGGCTGAGAAAGGATTCTTCACAGTAGCGACACCGTCGCCGGGGCATTGGAACTTCGAACCGCGGGTTCATAACCTGTTGACGCGAAGCGATGGCGGCGCAGCGGCGGGAAGTTTGTTGACGATCCTGCGAAGGCCTTCTCGGAGCGTCGCACCGCCGAAATTGATCAGAAGACCAACAGGAAGTTCCATGAGCCGAAGATACGTCAGTAGTTGTCTGGCGTGAACCGGTGCGAACCTCTCGACGGACTTGATTTCGACAATGACTTTTTCATCGACAAGCAAATCCAGCTTGAAACCATCCTCAAAGAGTATCTCGTCAAACTCGAAGGAAATCGGCGTCTGCCGCTGAGCCTTAAAGCCATGTTTCATCAAGACACGCGCAAGCACGACTTCGTAAACCGATTCGAGGAGCCCTGGCCCAAGCTCCCGGTGAACGCTGATGGATGCCTCGATGATCGCTGCTGTAATTTCGTCCAGTTCATGCATCAAGGGGCCCTTTTTCACGCGGAGACGCGGAGCATCGCGGAGGCTCATCTCCGCGTCCTCCGCGCCTCCGCGTGACCGAGGTTCCTCGGAATTCGCGCGACGAACGAAAAATCTTCGCAGGGTAGAAACATCAACCCGAAACCATTTGAAAACGGAAGGCGGTACTACGATATGAAGATCCGAAAAACTCTTCTTGCGACCTCGATCATCACATTGCTTCTGAGCTGCGGCGCGAATGCGGATGCAGTCAACAAAGCGATCCCTGCTCCGGACGTCGACACGCCCGCCGCCGAGGCCACGGGGCCGCAGGTAGCGGTGCTGGCTGGCGGCTGCTTCTGGGGTTTGCAGGGGATGTTCGAGCACGTGCAGGGCGTGACGCGCGTCGTGGCCGGATATTCGGGCGGCGACAAATCGACCGCGCACTACGAGATGGTCGGCACCGAGCGCACCGGACACGCCGAATCGGTCGAGATCACGTTCGATCCGAAGAAGATTTCCTACGGCCAGCTCCTGCGGCTCTTCTTCTCCGTTGCCCACGATCCGACGGAGCTCGACCGGCAAGGGCCGGATCGTGGTCCCAGCTACCGCTCCGAAATCTTTTACGCGTCGCCATCGCAGGAGCGCGTCGCGCGCGCGTACGTGCAGCAGCTCACGAAGGCGAAGGTATTCGCGTCGCCGATCGTGACGAAGATCGAGCCGCTGAAGGCGTTCTACCCCGCCGAGGACTACCACCAGGATTACCTGATCCACAATCCGCATCAGCCATACATCGTCTACAACGATCTGCCGAAGATCGAGGCGCTGAAGCAGGTCTATCCGCAGGTGTATCGCGCCACGCCGGTCGCGCTGCGCTAAGCGGCACTCTCCCGAACCTGGATCACATTTCCCTCGGGATCGTGCCCGTCGCACGCGCGGAACCCGCGCGCCTC
>DATART010000415.1:0-4255 GCA_036264035.1 Thermoanaerobaculia bacterium
CGATTATGCCGCGCTCGAACAGGCCGCAGGCGGCACCGTGCGGCAGAAAGCGAAGATCGTTCAGGGCATCGAGATCGAGAAAGCGAAAGCGATCGTCAAGGCCATCAAAGAGGCAAAGCTGAAGGTGCAGGCCTCCATTCAGAGCGATCAGGTGCGCGTCACCGGCCGCGCCAAGGACGATCTGCAGAAAGCGATGGCCATCGTGAAGGGACACGACTACGGAATCCCGCTGCAGTTCACGAACTACCGCGGTTGAGGGTTCACCACCATTCGATTATTCTGTGTGCCGTGACGTCTCCCTCAGCCAGCAGCGCGCCCATCGAACAGCTCTCTCGCGCCGAGCGCCTCCTCGATCTGGTGGCGCCCAAGCTGCTGCTCGTCGAGACGGAGCTGGCGCGTAATTTCGAGTCGGACATCAAGACCATCAAGGACGTCGGCGCCCACATCCTGGCCGGCGGTGGGAAGCGTCTCCGCCCTGCCCTCCTGCTTCTCGTCTCGAAAATGCTGCGCTACGAAGGGCATCGCGACGTCACCTACGGCGCGGTCGTCGAATTCATCCACAACGCTACGCTCGTTCACGACGACATCATCGACGAGGCCGAAGTCCGCCGCGGACGGACGTCGATCAATTACCGATGGGGCAACAACCTCACCGTCCTGGTCGGCGACTACATCTTCATGCACTCGATGTCGATGGCGCTGAGCGAGGGCAACCTCGACGTGCTGCGGCTGCTGTCGACAACGACGATCAAGATGATCGAGGGGGAGATCCTGGCGCTGGAGCAGAACGGCCGCGCCGATCTTTCCGTCGACGACTACTTCAACATCGTCGAGCGCAAGACGGCCCTGCTTTTCGGCGCCTGCTGCCAGATTCCGGCGTATTTAGTCGACCAGCCCGCCGCCATCGGCCAGTCGCTGTTCGACTACGGCGTGAACCTCGGCATCTGCTTCCAGTTGATCGACGACATCCTCGACTTCACCTCCAGCACCGAAGTCCTCGGCAAGCCGGCGCTCTCCGACCTCAAAGAAGGGAAGTTGACGCTGCCGCTGATCCTGGCTATGCCGCGCGCCACCGCCGCCGAGCGGGAGAAGATCGCGCTGATCGCGGCGATGAAATCGTTCGACGGAATCGACCCTGCCGAGATGCTGGCGCTGGTGCGCAAGTACGAGACACTCGACGAGACGCGCGCCATCGCCCGAGACTACGCCAACCGCGCCCGCGCCGCGCTGGAGCCGTTCGCCGACTCGCCCGCGAAAGAGGCGCTGGAGCTGGCCCTCGACTTCGTTTTAGAACGAGACCGCTGACTCGATTGCCAGGTGCCGCGTGCCGGCGCCGCCGCTCGACCGTCTAGCTTTGCAATGCAAAGTACTTACGAGAGCAGCTCCATGATCTCCGCCATCGCCGTGCGCGCGCGCAGATGGATCGCCTCGCTGTCCTTGTCGCCGGTGATGCGCAGCACTTTGTTGTACTGCTCGACGGCGCGCCCGTAGTCCTGCAGGCAGCGGTGATAGATCTCTCCCTTACACAGCTTGGCCTCGGCATTGAGCGGATCGAGCTCGAGGATCTTGTTGAGGAAGATCAGCGCGGCGTCGTACTTCTGCTCCTCCAGCGCCATGCGGTACCGAAGCCGGTACAACGTGATCAGCTCATTGTTCTTCGGTGCGATCCAGGCTCCGGGCAGGTAGTTGCGGATCGTGGAGAGGAGCCGGTTGTTGCTGTGGGCATCCGAGCGCTTGATCTCCAGCCGTTGTCGCATCACTCACACCCTCCCGCTACGGTTGTCACTCGAATCTCACTCATATTAGGTTCGATGGCGCCGATCGTCAAGACATTGACCATTCGAAATGCGTGCCCGACGCGCATCCTGCTACCATCTCGCGCGATGCGAACGGCGATTTACCCCGGGTCCTTCGATCCGTTGACGAACGGACATCTCGACATCATCCGGCGCGGCACGCGGCTCTTTGACCGCTTCCTCGTCGCGGTGCTGGAGAACGAGGGGAAGGCTCCCCTCTTCACTGTCAGCGAGCGGATGGAGTTGATCGCGCGCTGCACCTCCGACATGCCGAACGTCGAGGTGCATTCGTTCTCGGGACTGCTCGTCGACTTCATGCGCCGCGTCGACGCCAATGTGGTCGTTCGCGGAATCCGCGCCGTCTCCGATTACGAATACGAGCTGCAGATGGCGTTGATGAATCGCGAGCTGCATTCCGAAATCGAGACGATCTTCATGCTGCCCGCCGTCGAGTACACATACGTCTCCTCGCGCCTCGTGAAAGAAGTTTTCCGCCTCGGCGGCGACGTCGCGCGGCTTGTTCCGCCGACCGTGCTCGAGTCGCTGAAGGCGCGCCTGCCGGTGACGGTCGGCTAAGGTCTCTCGTCGGCGGTTCGCCCGTGCGCTTTACTCGCTGCGCGGATCGAGCGCGTCGCGGAATCGGTCGCCGATGATGTTGAAGGCGGCTACGGTCAGGAAAATCGCGACGCCGGGGAAGACCACCAGCCACCAGGCGTACTCGATGAACTGCTTCGCCTCGGCGAGGATGCTGCCCCAGGTCGCGGTCGGAAGCGGGACGCCGAGGCCGAGGAACGAAAGCGCGGACTCGGTGAGGATGGCGTAGGCCACGCCGAAGCTCGCGGAAACCAGCACTGGCGCAAACGCGTTCGGCAGGAGGTGGCGGAAGATGATGCGTGCGTCGCGCGCGCCGCTGGCCCGCGCCGCGTATGCGAACTCCATTTCCCGGATGCGCAGGAACTCGCCGCGAACGTAGCGCGCTTCGCTCGTCCAGGTGGTTAGTCCGAGTGCGATCATGATCGTCCAGATGGACGGACCGAAGAATGCCACGATCGCCAGCGCCAGAAACAGCAGCGGAAAGCAGAGGACGACCTCGATCAGCCGCGACACCAGCCAGTCCGCGACGCCGCCGTAGTAGCCGGCAATCGCGCCGAGAAAGCAGCCGACGACGAGCGCCATCATCGTTGCGAGCAGTCCGACAGTCAGCGACACGCGCGCACCGTGGAGCATTCGCGCGAGCACGTCGCGTCCCAGTTCGTCAGTTCCGAAACGGTGCAGTGCATCGGGCGGATGCAGACGGTTGGCGACGTCGACGTCGTCCGGCCCGAACGGAATCGGCGTCGATTTCGAGCCCGCGAGGATTGGTGCGGCGAATGCGAGAATGCCGATGAAACCTACATAGAAGAGCGCGATGACGGCGAGCTTGCTGCGGCGGAAACGGCGCCACGTCAGCGCCCACATGCCGCCGCGACCGTTGCTCACTTCGCCTCCAGCCGGATGCGCGGATCGGCGGCGACGTAGAGAAGATCGGCGAGCAGACTGGCCACGAGCGTGGCCACGGCCGTAGCGACCGAGAGCCCGAGGACCATGGGGTAATCGCGCGTGAAGATGGCTTCGAAGTACAGCCTCCCGATCCCGTCCCATTGAAAAATCTGTTCGACGATGACGCTGCCCGAAATCAGGTACGGCAGCACGATGCCGAGGAGCGTGATGAGCGGGATGAGCGCGTTGCGAAAGCCGTGGTGCCAGAGGACGGCGCCGTCAGTCGCTCCTTTCGCGCGCGCCGTGGTGATGTAGTCCTGCCGGATCACCTCGGTCAGCGCAGATTTCGAGAAACGCGCGAACAGCGCGAGTTGCGCATACGCGAGCGTGATCACCGGCAGGATGAGGTGCCGGGCACGGTCGGCGAGTTTCATGAAGCCGCCGAGCTCGAGGTAGTCGTCCGAGGTCATACCGAAGAGCGGCAGGATGTTGAGGCGGACGGAGAAGATCTGCATCAGCAGCAGCGCCACCCAGAAACTCGGCAGCGAATAGAGAAGGAAAAACGAAACGGCCGAGGCGCGCTCCATAGGCCGGCCCGACCGTGCCGCGCTCCAGAGTCCGATTGGAACGCCGATCGCGGCAGCGAGGATGAACGCGATCACGTTCAGGAGGAGCGTATTCGGCAGCCGCTCCGCAATTCGCTGCGTGACCGGACGATGATCGATGAACGAGGTGCCGAAGTCGAAGGTGACGATCCCGCGCAGCCACCAGAGATACTGCCGCGGAATCGATTCGTCGAGATGGTGCGCGTGCCGGATCTCATCGAGCACGGTGCGCGACAGCGATTGCGCGCCATGGCTTCCGATGTAAAACGAGATCGGGTCGCCGGGGACGCTGTGCACGAGCACGAAGATCGCGATCGTGATTCCAAAGAACGTCAGGACGCCATACAGCAGCCGGCGAACGACGTAGACGAGCAT
>DATART010000031.1:0-16951 GCA_036264035.1 Thermoanaerobaculia bacterium
CGACAGCGTCCTTGACCTTCTTGATCTTTTCGGCCTCGTCGTCAGAGATTTCGACTCCGAACTCCTCTTCGAAAGCCATGATCAGCTCGACCGTGTCGAGCGAGTCCGCTCCGAGGTCTTCGACGAACGACGCCTCGGGGGTCACCTCTTCGGCGTCGACACCGAGCTGCTCGACGATGATTGATTTGACACGATCCTCAACGGACATCGGTTTCTCCTCCTCATTTCCACCTGGGTGGGGGGGAATGCACGGCGTTTTTTAGCACAAAAACAAACGAATGCAGAATGCGAATCGTCAATCGCGAGTTCACAGTGCAACGATGATGCGAAAACTCCTCCTCCTGCTGCTGATCGGAGCCGCGGTGTGGTTTGGCGCACGGGCGCTGGTCCACCGCGGCGAGGTGAAGGCCACGGTAGTTTTCCACCACGCGCGCGACCTGGAGCAGGGCGATCCCGTCATCGCCGACGGCGCGCAGATCGGCGTCGTGACTAAGGTCACGCATCTCGACGGCGACGACGCGGTCTCGATCCGCATCGATCGCGATCATCGCCGCGACGTCGTCAGCGACTCGCTCTTCGCCATCGACCGTCATCGCCTTCTGGTCACGAACTCGTTTGCAGTCGGTTCGCCGATCGCGGACGGCGCAGTGCTCCGCGCGCACAACGACGGCGTCAGTGGATGGCTGGCGAAGCACGCCTCGGCCGTCCAGCCATTCATCACGAAAGTGAAGCGCGCCGCGGACACCGAGATCGAGAAGCTCGACGAGAAGCATCTCGACGCCGAGCTGGCGAAGTTCAAAGAGAAAGTTCCCGATTGGAAAGCTGAGGGCGCCGGCGCGCTCGATCAGAGGATGGGCGAGATGAAGTCGCGCATGGCCAGGATCGAGGACGATCTTCGCCGCTCGAACAAGACCCAGGAAGCGCGCAAGGTCAAGGAGAAATTCGAAAAATGGCTCGACGAAGTGCAGCGCTGAGCGAGCGCAGAATCTTCACCTACGAAGAGGCGGCCGCGCTGCTGCCTCAGGCCAGGCGCATCACGGCGAAGGCAGTAGCGGAAGTCGATTCGCTGCCGGAGGGCGACGAGGCGGCCGCCGAATCGGAGCGCATCATCACCGATTGGGCCGGCGCCATCATCGAGCTCGGCATCGAAGTCAAAGGCGTGTGGCTGATCGATTTCGACAACGGCAGCGGCTACTACTGCTGGCAACATCCCGAACCGTCGCTCCAACACTTCCATGGATACGACGAGGGATTCGGCGCGAGAGTGAAGCTGCAGTAATGCTGAAGTCCGTCTCCTTCGACCTCTGGGAAACGCTGCTCACCGACACGCCGGAGTTGTCGCGGCGTCAGGAGCGGCTGCGACTCGATCGCATGGAGCGCGTGCTCGTCGAACGCGGATTTGCGCAAACGGCGGACCGCATCGAAACGGCGTATCGCGCTCTCTGGCATCGCTGCCTCGAACTCTACTGGTCGCGCGATGAAGACATCGCCTGTCGCGTGCAGATCGAACACTTCCTCGAGGCGCTCGATCTCGATCCTGCGACCTTCGACGAGCCGTCGCTGGCCGCGCTCGAAGAGGTTTACGCGAATGCTGCCGTCGACGTGCTGCCGTCGGTCGTCGCCGGCGCGCATGACGTCCTCGCCGAGCTTCGCGATCGCGGATATCGCATCGGCTTGATCAGCAACACGGGCCGGACTCCCGGTTACGCACTTCGCGAGATCCTCGATCGCGTCGGCCTCGCCTCCTCGATCGACGCGATGGTCTTCTCGAACGAGCACGGCGCCTGCAAACCGCAGCCGTCGATCTTCGAGACGTTGCGCGACGCGCTCGACGTCAACTACGACGAGATGATGTTCGTCGGCGATAACCTCTACGTCGACGTCCACGGCGCACAGCGCCTCGGCATGACCGCCGTACACTTCGATCCGCCCACGCGCGGCACTGCCATCGCGCCGCCGTTCGATCACGGACTGGAGATCGTGCCTCACGCGACGATCCGCGATCTGCGCGAGCTGCTGGAGGTTGTGCCAGCGCCTGTATCGCGATGACCGACCGCGCCACCCGCGACTGGAACACCTTCGGCGAAACCGAGCCGTATTTTGCCGTCCTCACGCACGATCGTTTCCTTCGCGAGCGAATGTCGGACGCCGATCGCGATGCGTTCTTCGCGTCGGGCGAAGCAGCCATCGCGCAGATCCTGGACCTGATCGATTTCGCGCCGAAATCCGCGCTCGATTTCGGCTGCGGAGTTGGACGGCTGACGAAAGCACTTGTGAAGCGAGTCGATCGTGTCGCCGGCATCGATGCGGCTGAGAGCATGCTCCGAATCGCGCGCGACAACGTCCCGGATGCGGCGTTCTCGACCACGATTCCGAACGAGCGATTCGATCTCATCGTCTCGCTGCTCGTCTTTCAGCACATCCCCGTCCCCCGCGGCGAAGCGCTCCTCGATGAGTTGCTTGCGCATCTGGCAGATGGCGGCGTTGCGGCGCTCCACTTCACCTTCCGCCGTCCCGGCTCATTCCTGCGCCGCATCGCGCGGCAAATCCGCGGGCGCGTTCCCCTTATTCATCGCATCGTGGGGCGAATCCGCCGCGAACGCCCGATGCCGTACATGCAGATGAACGAATACCGGCGCGATCGCGTGCTCGCGATCTTTCGACGCCACGGTTGCGGCGAGCCGCGGATGCTGCCGATGAATCACGACCGCGTCGAAGGTGCGATCGTGATCGCGGTACGGGGATCGCAGGCTTGACCGGGATGACGGATCGCGAGCGCGTAACGTTCTGGTCCTTAACGATCGTCTGCGCCTTGAGTCGCGCCCTGGCCGTTGCACGGTCGCCCTGGGATTGGGACGAGGTGCTCTTCATCGGCGCCGTGCGCGCGTATGACGTCACGAAGCACCATCCGCATCCTCCGGGATTTCCACTCTTTGTCGCTCTCGGGAAGGCGGCAACTCTCGTGACCGCCGATCCGTTCCGCGGACTGCAGACCGTCACGATCATCGCGGCTTGTGCATTGTTCCCGGCGCTCTTCCTTCTGGTCCGCGAAGCCGGCTTCGCTTTCTGGACGGCGATCACGTCAGCCCTGCTGTTCGTTTTCGCGCCGAATGCCTGGCTGTTCGGCGGCACCGCGTTCAGCGACGTCGCCTCGATCGCGCTCGCGGTCGCCGCGGCGCTGCTGCTGTTGCGAGGCCGCCGCGTCCGAACAACATTCTTCCTCGGTGCGGTCGTTCTCGGCCTGGCCATTGCGGTTCGTATTCAGAACGGACTCCTCGGCATCTGTCCTTTCGTCATGGGGATGGATCGCCGCGGTTGGCGCGACAGCGCTCTCGCGATCGTGTCGACCGGGCTCGTGGCGACGCTGTTCTATGCCGGCGCGGCGATGCTGACCAGTGGCTGGAGCGCCTACGTAGCCGCATTGCACGCGTTTGGCCCTGGCGTGTTGCACACCGATTCATTCCTCAATCCGGAGAGGCCGCTACTGTCGCATCTGCTCAGGCGATTCTTCGTGGACGTCTACGGCTGGACGCCGGCGGGCGTTCTCATTACGTCATTCGCCGCCGTGTCCATCGTGGCCGGTGTTTGGCGCCGCGATCGGGCACTCCTCATCGTCGCATTGACGTTCGGACCATTTGCCTGTTTTGCCTGGTTGATGCTCGATCCAACAAACATCGGACGGTATTCGATCGGCTATTTTCCGCTGCTGACATTGCTGGCCGCTGACGGCATTGCGCGTCTGTCCCGCGGTAACACGCGCGTGCAGCTGGCGATCGTTTCATTACTCGTCGCAGGGTTGGCGGCATTCAGCTTGCCGGCGTTGCGTGAGGTTCGCACGACGATCGCGCCGCCCGTGGCGGCGGTCAGCGCACTCCGCGCGCACGTATCGCCGGCCGATGCACTGTACGTCGGCAGCTTGATGATCCCGTTCGTCGACGTTCTGGCGCCCGAGTACCGCACGTGGATCGCCGTCGACGATGAGCGAAGTCTGCCCGTCGCGCCGGCGTCGCCACGCCGCTGGCTCATCGCAGAAATCGAGCGCACGCATCCGGCCGGCTTTGTTTTTACGCGCCCCCAGGGCGCGCTATGGAGCATCGTCCGTCGCCGCTACTTCACTGCCGCGCTGGAACCGCTCATCCGCGAGCCGCGCTTCGTCGATGGCTGGCTTGATGCCGGACGCGATGCGCACGATGAATGGCGAACCATGGCTTCGCATGCCGCCGTCATTCTTCCAGCCGCATACGGCCCGACGGTGTTGCGGCTCGCAGTTGAGGCGCCCCATGCCATGCGCCTCGACATCTCGATCGACGGAAATCGGATCGACTCAATCGCGCTCTCGGCCGGCCGGATTCACCGCGACTACCAGGTCTCCGTTGCCGGCCCGCAACATCGGCTCGATCTCACCGCGAGCGATGACCACCTGCGGCTCCGGCAACTGGCCTGGGGGCCGCGCGGCTAGCCGGGCACGGCCTCCTAGAACAACTTTAGAAACACCACGTCGGCCACAAACCCCGGCTGCGCATTCCGTCCGATCGTCTTGCCGATGTCGAGACGCAGCAGCGTCCCGTATGGGCCAACCGTCTGTCCCGCGATGCCGATGCCCTGGAACGGCTCGCGGTTGTATCCGGCCAGTTTGTTGTCGATCAGGCCGTGGTCGTAGAACGCCTCGAGGCGGAACTGGTCGGAGAACACGAAGCCGTAGGAGAGATGCCCGAGGATCGCGCGGTCAGCGAGCAGCGAGCCTGATTTGATCCCGTGAATCCGCTGCGCGCCGAAGAAGCCGAATCCGTATTGCGAGAAGCGGTCGAGGCGTGTGCCGTCCATGTAATCGACTTCGACGCCGATGCGCTGGAACTTTGGCAGGTAGAAACTTTTCGCCAGCGAGCCGCCAAAATCGGTGAACGTCTTCTGCTTCGGATCGTATTCAGCCAGATTGCCCCACGGCTGCCACTTCGTGCGCTTGTTGTAATCGTAGAAGCCGGTGATCGTCGTGCCCCACCGGGCGTACTGTCCGGAAATACCCGGCGAGATCACGAACGTATCGGCCGGCACGATGAACGACGGCGCCGTGTTGTCGCTGCGCATGTAGGTGTCGTGCTCGAAGCCGAGCGTGAAATCGATCTTGCCAAATTGAAGGAACGGATGGCCGGCGCGGATCGAGAAGCGCGTCGGCAGTTGCTTCACTTCCTCGCCGAGCTGCTCGCGCCCGTTGCGATAGAGCGACTGCGTCGTCGGCACCGCGATGCCGAAAAAGTCGACGCCGACGTTCGTGCGCGTGTTCGCCACATTCGGATTCGTCGCATTCGCTGCGATCACAACACCCGCGAAGAACACATTCGTCTGGATGCCTTTGTGGAGCAGATCGAAGTTGAAATAGTCGATGCCTCCGAGCGGAACGACCGGGTACTGCAGGCCGGCGTCGTGATGGATGCCGCCGAGGAGGAACGTGCGGGCGGAATTGAACCCTTCCTGGACCACGCGCTCACCGCTCTTCGTCTTTTCAAGATAGCGCAGGCCGGTCTGCGTCTCGCGCACCATCCGCGCATCCGACTTCTCCGCCTCGGCGAGGCTCGTCTCATAGTCGGTCGGCTCGATGCGGAAGTTCGTAAAGTCCGTTTGCCGCAGGACGACCGTTCCGCGTCCGGCCGCGGAGATGACCTGCTGCGCGCTGACTGTCTGCGGCAGCCAGATGATTTCGCGCGGATCGGTTTTCGCGACGTCCGCGGCCGTCAGCGGCGCGTGTGTCGCGCGCGCGAATGGCTGAAAATCGACGCGTTCTTCGTTCGAAAGAATCTCGCCCTTCAGATTCAGCTGCACCATCGAGAGGCGAATGCGCGCCCACGTCTTTGCATCGATCCAGACCGTGCCGCGATACAGCGGCAGATTGGCGGCGGCGTTCGGCGGCGGCTCGAAACGCACTTCGTACGTGTGGTAGCCGAGGAGATCGGACTCGCGCACGAGCTCGTAGTGGTACTCGTTCGTGAGGTGGATATCGAGCGGAAGCTGCGTCACTTTCTCCGGCTGAATCAGCGGCAGCTCCGGGATTTTCCCGTACTTCCACTTGACGCCGTTGAGGTAGAAATCCTGCCAGACCCAATCCGCGCGGCCGTGTGGATCGGAGAAGTAATCGCCCGCGATCGTGGCCTCGATCGCGTCGCCGCCAGTCATCGTAAAGCGCAGCTTCGTCGCATCGCGCGCCACGTAGCGCGGCTGAATCGACTCCTGATACGACTTGTACGCCTGGTGATTGCGGATGATCTCCTCGACCGTGATGCCGCGCTGACCGGCGACGTTGAGCGCTTCCTTCGTCACGTTCGCGCGCGGCGCATCGTTGTGTTCGACGGTGAAAACGAATGGCTGTTTCACCGGCGGCATGCCGATGAGGAATCGTCCGCCTTTTGAACCGACGTCGGTCACTGCTTTTTCGCCAGCCGCGTCGTAGCGCCGCGGAGTCTTATAGTAATCGCCTGCCAGCGACGCGATCGTCGACGACGCAGCATCGCCGCGCGGCACGATCACCGTCCGCAGATCTTCGCCGCGGACGAACGCGATCACCGGCTCGTCGATTTTGGCGCCCTTCGCATCGAGCATCTCGATGCGCGCGGTGGCGTCGTACGCGTAGTCGCCGATGAGCGCGCGATCGAAGCTGGCCAGTGACGCGAGCAGATCCGCCGTGGCCGGAGCGTTGATATATCCACGGGTCGCGCCGTCTGCGAGCGCGCGCGAAACATCGAAGAACACATTCGGCGATTGCGGATTCACGATCGCCCAGATTTTCTTGGCGGGATCTTTTTCGAGAACCCACGCCGCCGTCGATTTCACATTCGCCGCATCGGTCAGCAGCACATCGACATACGCCTGCGCGCCGGTTTCATACAGTTTCGTCAGCGCGTCGGTCGTCGCCGGCGGCAGGATCATCCGCGACGCCGCATTCTGCCCTTGCGCCATCACCGAAAGCCGCTTGATCGCGTATCCGCCGACGGTCGCATCGACATTCGCCACATCGACGCCCATCCCTTCGAACGGACCGTGCTGCTTCGCCCAATCGACGATCGCCTGCGTGTGCGTCTCGACCTCGGCCATCGGATCCTTGCCGCTTTCGGCGGCATAGCTGACGATGACACTGATCTTCGCGCGCACCGCCGGCGGCATCGCATCGAGCGCCGTTGCAGCCGCGGCGAAGTCCTCCTGCCGCAACTTTACGAGCAGTGGAACAGGCGCCGCGGGAGCGACCTGGAGATCCGAAACGGCGCCCGCGCAGAGCGCGCATTCCTTCGGCGGTTCAGCGGCAGCGAGCGGGAGGACGAAAACTTGCAGAGCGAGAAGAAAAGCGATCCGTTTCATTGACGTTTTGCAAACGCCACTTCCGGAGCCGAAATTGCCCGAACGAAAAACCAAAGCAGTCATGTTTTTCAATCCGTCATCGGGCGTAAAGCTCCCGCCGTCCGAGCTATCGGCAATCGAGCAATCCGCCTCGGAAGCCGGACTCGAAGTCGTTCGCGTCACGCGCGAGCTGGACTGCGCCTCGCTGATCCGCGACCGCCTCAGCGAAGGCCGCCGCCTCTTCGTCGCTGCCGGCGGCGATGGCACCATCAACACCGTCGTTCAGCCGCTGATCAACACGGAAGCGATCCTCGGCGTGATCCCGGTCGGCACCTACAACCATTTCGCGAGGGACCTCGGCATCCCGCTCGCCTGGCGCGAAGCGCTCGACGTCATCGTCAACGGCGAAACCAAACCGATCGACACCGCACGGATCAACGAACGCTTCTTCGTCAACAACATCTCGATGGGTTTGTATCCCGAGCTCGTCGCCCGCCGCGAAGAAAAGGGACGCGATTATCCGCGCTGGAAGGCCCGCCTCTACGCCGCCTACGCCACGCTGCAAAAGTATCCGTACGTGGCCGTGACGCTCGACACCGAGCACCACCACGAGGTCATCCGAACGCACGTGCTGATGATCTCGAACAACACCTACGACCTCTCCCGCCTCGGCATCGAAGCGCCGCGCAAGGTCCTCGAAGAAGGCCGCCTCTCCGTCTACTGGCTCCCGCACGTCCCGCGCCTCGCGCTGACCAGCTTCGTCGCGCACTACCTCGCCGGCCGCGTCCGCGAAGCCCCCGGCTTCCGCTCCTTCCGCACCTCGCAAGTAAAAATCCAATCCTCCAAACGCCGCCTCCACCTCGGCATCGACGGCGAAGTCATGACGATGAACACCCCGCTAGTGATCACGATCGTCCCGCAGTCGCTGAGCGTGAAAGTGCCACGGATTTGAAGCGCGCAGCGCGTGGTCGCGCGCGGAGGCGCGCCGCACAATGCAGCCCCGCGCTCGGCGCGGGGAACGCGATGCGGCCCGGCGGCGCGGCCGCGGAGGCGGCTGCTCCAACATGGCACACACGGCCTCCGCATATAATCCGCCCCCCTTATGAGCACTGTTCGGATCAAGGATCTGCCTCAGCACGTCGGCGAAAAGGTCACCATCGATGGGTGGCTGTACAACAAGCGCACCTCGGGGAAGTTGCAGTTTCCGATCGTTCGGGATGGCAGCGGCTATCTGCAGTGCGTCGTCTTCAAAAAGGAAGTGACCGAGGAGACGTGGGCGGCGGCGGATGCGGCGACGCAGGAGTCGTCGGTTCGCGTCACCGGCACCGTTCGCGAAGAGGGACGCGCGCCGGGCGGCGTCGAGCTTGGCGTCGAGGCGTTCCAGATCCTCGGCGCCGCGGCGGAGTATCCGATTTCGCCGAAAGAACACGGCACCGACTTTCTGATGAACCACCGCCACCTCTGGCTGCGGTCGTCGAAACAGCACGCCGTCCTGCGCATCCGCAACGAAGTCGAGAAAGGCATCCGCGACTTCTTCTACGATCGCGATTTCGTTCTCATCGACTCTCCCATCCTCACTGCCAATGCGGCCGAGGGGACTTCGACGCTGTTCGAGACTGACTACTTCGGTGAGAAGGCGTATCTCTCGCAGTCCGGCCAGCTTTATCTCGAGCCGGCCGCGGCGGCGTTCGGCAAGGTCTATTGCTTTGGTCCGACCTTCCGCGCGGAAAAATCGAAGACGCGCCGGCATCTCATGGAGTTCTGGATGGTCGAACCCGAGGTGGCGTTCCTCGAGTTCGAAGGATTGCAGTTGCTGGCCGAGGAGTTCGTCGAATATCTCGTCACGCGCGCGCTGGAGCGTTGTCAGGAAGAGTTGAAGACACTGGAGCGTGACCAATCCAAGCTCGAAAACGTCAAGCGCCCCTTCCCGCGGATTACTTACCGCGAAGCGATCGACCTCCTCGCATCGAAAGGGATGGAAGCGAAATTCGGCGATGACCTCGGCGGCGATGAAGAGACAGTCATCGCGAACTCCTTCGATCGTCCGGTGATGATCAGCCGCTACCCGACCGACATCAAAGCCTTCTACATGCAGCCCGATCCGAACGATCCCTCGGTCGTCCTCGGCCTCGACATGATCGCGCCCGAGGGTTACGGCGAAATCATCGGCGGCTCGCAGCGCATCCACGACCACGACCTGCTGCTCGAGCGCATCAAGCTGCACAACCTGCCGGTTGAGAAGTTCCAGTGGTATCTCGACGTGCGCAAGTACGGCACCTTCCCACACTCCGGCTTCGGCATGGGCATCGAACGCTGCGTCGCCTGGATCAGCGGCGTTCCGCATCTCCGCGAGACGATCCCGTATCCGCGAATGCTGAACCGGATTTATCCGTGACCGACGAGCCAGTCATTCCGATTCAACCACCGGCGCTGCGAATCATCCCGCTCGGCGGCCTCGGCGAGATCGGGATGAATCTCATGGTCTACGAGTATGGCGACGCCGCCATCGTCGTCGATTGCGGGATGATGTTTCCCGATGCCACCACGCTCGGTGTCGACGTCATCGTGCCGGACATGTCGTATCTCTTCGAGCGTCCTGACCTGGTCAAGGCAGTCTTTCTTACTCACGGCCATGAGGACCACATCGGAGCAGTTCCGTTTCTCGTCGAGAAGTTGAACGTTCCTGTTTACGGCATGCCGCTCACGCTCGGATTCGTGCGCGACAAGCTTGAGGAGTTTGCGGTTCCCGACGTCGAGCTGCGCGCGTTCATGCCGCGCGACGTCATCGAAATCGGTCCGTTCCGCGTCGAGGCCATTCAGGTTACGCACTCGATCGTCGATGCGATCGGACTGGCCATTCGGACGCCCGCGGGGACGCTGATTCACACCGGCGATTTCAAGATCGATCACACGCCGGTCGATGGCAAGCGCACCGACCTGGCGCGGTTCGCGGCGTACGGCGAAGAGGGCGTGCTTGCGCTGATGAGCGATTCGACCAATGCGCTCGTTCCCGGTCACGGCGCCTCGGAAAAAAGTGTCGGACGCGGACTCGGCAACATCTTCGCGAACGCGACCGGCCGCATCATCGTCACGACGTTCGCGTCGCACATTCATCGCGTGCAGCAGATCGTCGACGCCGCGCGCAAGTACAAGCGGAAGGTGTTTCTGATCGGCCGCTCGCTCGTCGACAACGCTGAAACCGCCGAGCGGCTCGGCTATCTGCGTATCGCGCGCGAACAGCGGCCCGGTGCGAACGCCGGTCCGGCCGACTACGCCGACGACGAGGTGGTCATCCTCACCACCGGCACGCAGGGTGAACCGCGGTCGGCGCTTTCGCGCATGGCCATCGGCGAGCACAAACAGGTCGAAGTGCGGCGCGGCGACGTCATCGTCATCTCGGCGCGCGTGATTCCCGGAAATGAGCGCGCCGTCTCGCACGTCATCGACAACCTCTACCGCCGCGGCGCCGAGGTGCTGAACTGGGAAAACGCCGACGTGCACGTGTCGGGGCACGCGTGCGAGGAAGAGCTGAAGCTGATGCTCAACGTCACGCGTCCGAAGTTTTTCATCCCCATCCACGGCACGTTGCGGCACCTGATCCACCATGCGCGTCTCGCGAAAAGCGTCGGCGTTCCGCATGGTGTCGTGATCACGAACGGGCAGGTGGCCTCCATCGAAAACGACGGGATCGTTGTCCTTCCCGATCGCGTCGCACACGGAAAGGTGTTCATCGACGGGGAAGCAGAGGAAGTACCGGAGATCGTCGTCCGCGATCGCCAGCATCTCGCCGAGGATGGTTTTGTGATCGCGGTCGTGGCGATTGATTCGAATGGGCACGTCGGACGCGAGCCGGAGATCATCACGCGCGGTTTACTGCACGTTGATGAGAGCCAGGACATCCTTGCCGACGTCCGCGCACAACTCGTGCAGATGCTGCATGAGAGTCCGCCCGATGAGTTGCTCGATCACGATGTCGCTCAGGAGAAAATGCGCGCCTTACTCAAGCGCTACTTCCGCAAAGAAATGGGTCGCCGTCCGATGATTCTGCCGGTGATCTGGGAGATGTGAATTCTCGCGTTGTCGGTTGTCGGTTTCAGTTGTTCCGTCCTTTGACAACAGATAACCGACAACAGACAACGGTTCTTAAATTCAGGAGTACCAATGACCATCACCGAAGCGATCGTCCTCGGCCTCGTGCAAGGCCTGACCGAATTCATCCCCGTCAGCTCTACCGCTCACCTGCTGATCGTGCCGTCGATCCTCGGCTGGGGGGATCCCGGCGCGGCATTCTCGGCAGTCATCCAGTTCGGGACGCTGCTGGCGGCGATCATCTACTTCTTCCGCGACATCGTGCGGCTCATCGGCGGATTCTTCCGCGGGCTGATCACTCGCCAGCCGCTGGCGGACGTCGACTCGCGCGAAGCGTGGCTCGTCGTCATCGGCACGATCCCGATCGTCATCCTCGGGCTGCTTTTCAAGAAGCACATCGAATCGACGTTTCGCGGACTCTGGATCGTCACGACCATGGTCATCTTCGTAGCGATCCTGATGCAGATCGCCGAGTGGTACGCAAAACGGAGGACGCTGCGAACATTTGATGAGATGACCGTCGCCGATGGCGTCGCCATCGGACTCGGGCAGTGTCTGGCGCTGATCCCCGGCTCGTCGCGCAGCGGCTCGACGATCATGACCGCGATTTTTCGCGGCATCGACCGCCCCACTGCGGCGCGCTACTCGTTCCTGCTGTCGATTCCGGCGGTCGGCGGCGCGGGCGTGCTCGAGCTGTTCAAGGAACGCCACGCCCTCGGCGCGATGGGTTGGACGCCCATCGCCGTCGCCATCGCCGTCGCCTTCATCTCCGGCTACGCCTCGATCTGGTTCCTGATCCGCTACCTGCGCACCCACACTACGCACGTCTTCATCTACTACCGCTACGCGCTCGGCATCGCCATGATCGCGATGTTGGTGACGGGATATCTCAAATCGTAGCCGGACCGGGTTCCGGGTCTTTTTCCGCCGCCGTTCGTTTCTTCTCTTCGGCGGCTTTTTTGACGACGCGCTCCAGCATCTGATCGAGTCCGACGTATGAAGCAATCACGCCGATGACGAAGTAACCCGTCAGTTGCGTCGTGTCGATGCGGATGCCGAGGACGTTCAGATCGGCAAGCGCAAAGGCAACGACGGCGGCGATGAGCGATGCGAACATGGACGTTACGAGCCCCCACGTAAACAGGTGTTCGGCGCGGCGTGAGTACTGCCACAATCCGCAGAGGATTGCTCCTGCGAGCGTTACGCCGATGCGCATCCAGATCGGCGGTACGACCTGAAACGGGATCGCTTCATTGAACAGAACCTGCGGATCATCGTCCTCCGGATTGATCTTGGCGGTGACGTGCAACTCTTCGCTGGAGGCCGCGAAACCGGTCGGTTGCACGTCGATGGGCTCCGTCTCCGTCGCGCCAGTGGGCACGTTGAGATCGACGAACGAGGAAAAGGTCTTGGATGGCCCCGCTCTTACCGAGGTGTGTGCCGGCGCAATGACGTGAAGAGTGATCGGCGCATCGAGCGGTATCAAACGATGATGGTTGTCGAGAAAGCTGAGTGTGATCGACTCGGTGCCATAGCTGTTGACCGGACGTGGATTGCGCCATTCGAGATTTCCTGAGAAGCCGGCGTCGATGGTCAGCCGCGCGTTCTCCTCGAGATTCGTCATCAGCATGAGTTGCGCAAGACCGGACGCCGTTTTCGAGACGGTCACCGTGACGTGCCCCGTCTCCCCAGGCTTGAGCGTCATCGATCGCTTGCTGTAGGCGACGCCATTCGTCGTAGCCATCGTCACTTCTGCCGGTTCGTCCTCCTCGCCCGCGACATAGGCGACCGCGAGATCGAATTGCGAATTCGGTTGCACCGTCCACGGGGCGTCGAGCTCGATGTGAGGCTTCTCCGCTTCCGGCGGCGGAGCTGTCGAAGGCGGCGGCGCCGCCGCGATCGCGAACGTGCCGAACGCGATCGTGGCAATACGCAGAAAACTTGCAGCGGTCAGGCGCGACCTCATCGTGCACTCCTACTCGCTCAGCACCTGAATGTCCGGTATGTTCCGATACTTCTCCGCGTAGTCGAGCCCGTAGCCGATGACGAATTTCGGATCGATGGAGAAGCCGACGTAGTCGGCTTTGAATGGGATCCGGCGCGCTGCCGGCTTGTCGAGGAATGTGGCCGTGCGCACTTCGCGCGCGCCGCGATCGAGCTTGATGTAGCGGAAGACCTCGTTCATCGACAGTCCGCTGTCGATGATGTCCTCGACGATCAGCACCGACTTGCCGTGCATGTCGAGCTGCGGTTCCTTGAGCAGCGTCACGACGCCCGACGACGTCTTCTGATCGCCGTACGACGAGACCTGGATGAAGTCGAGGGCCACGTCGAATCCGATGTGCCGCATCAGATCGCTGCAGAAGAACATCGCCCCTTTGAGCACGCAGAGCGCGATCAATTCGCTGCCGGCCAAGTCGCGGGTGATCTCTGCACCCATTTCGGCGACACGTCTCTCGATATCGGACTTGCTGAACAACGTCGTTTGCGCCATGGCCGCGGATTCTACGATTACAATTCGCCGCCGTGAAAATCTATCGCTTCCTTCATGCCGGCAAACCGTCCATCGGAGTCGCTGATGATGGCCGAATCATCCGCTACAGCGGCAGCGACGCGATGGCGATCGGCGCCGCTACGGGCGACTCGATTTCACTCGCGGATGCCGAACTTCTCGCGCCGGTGACGCCATCGAAGATCGTCGCAGTCGGCCGCAACTACGCGGAGCACGCGAAGGAACTCGGCAACGAAGCGCCGTCGGAGCCGATCATCTTTTTGAAACCGCCGACCGCGGTGCTCGATCCGACCGGCACGATCGTTCGCCCGTCGCAGTCGCAACGCGTCGACTTCGAAGGGGAGCTGGCCATCGTCATCGGCAGGTCCGCGCGCAACATACGGCGCGACGACTGGCGCGGCGTCGTCCTCGGCTTCACCTGCGCGAACGACGTCACCGCTCGCGATCTGCAGAAGAAGGACGTGCAGTTCACGCGCGGCAAGAGCTTCGACACGTTCCTCCCTCTCGGTCCCTGCATCGAAACCGATCTCGATCCGGCCGCGCTCTCACTCCGAACGCGCGTGAACGGCGAGACGAAGCAGGACGGCAACACGCGTGACATGGTCTTCGACTGCGGCGCGATCATCGAGTTCATCACCGCGGTCATGACGCTCAATCCCGGCGACGTGATCCTTACTGGAACGCCGGCCGGCGTCGGCCCGCTGAATGCGGGCGATCAGGTGGAGGTGGAGATCGAGGGGATCGGGGTGTTGCGCAATCGCGTGGCGTGATCGAGGGACAGGCACTTCACCTTGCCAAAGCACAGACATGAGTGTCTGTGCCACACTGGCCTCGCCAGTTACCAGCGATCCGCGAGGACGGCACGATCAATGTGGCACAGACACTCCTGTCTGTGCTGGTGAGGCTCGGGACGGCTAAGAAGATCAGCCTCGGACAGTAATGACTCTTCGCGACGATCTCCTCCGCCTCTTCCCGCGCTTGCGCGATCTGCCGATGAATGGGTACGTCGTCGGCGGCGCCATCCGCGATCTGACCCTCGCCACTCCTCCCGCCGATGTCGACGTGGCCTGTCTCGATCCTCTCAACTGCGCCCGCGCGCTCCGCCGCAAAGTGATCCGCCTCGGGCGCGAAGAACATCTCAGCGCGTATCGCGTCGTCGACGGACCGCACGTCTACGACTTCGCGGCCCTGCTCGACGGCAGCATCGACGCCGATCTCGCCCGCCGCGATTTCACCATCAACGCAATGGCGGTCGATCTGGAATCGGGCGACCTGCTCGATCCGCACAACGGCCGCGCCGATCTCGCGCGCCGTGTTGTTCGCATGATCGACGCCTCGAATTTCGACGACGATCCGCTGCGGATGCTGAAAGCCGTGCGGATGGCGGTGCGGTTCGGATTCGAGATCGACGCCGTAACGCTCGACGCCATCCGCATCCGCGCGATGCGCATCGTCGACGTCTCCGTCGAACGCATTGCATACGAGTTGACGGTGATCTTCTCGGCGAACGCCTTCCGTCGCGCGGTCAGCCTGCTTCGCGAAACACGGCTCGACATCCCGCTCTTCGGCCGTTCGCAGGACAGCGACTTCCACGCGGACGACGTCCCGCTCCCCGCCGCGCTGGCGCTGCTCGTTGACGACGTGCACGCCTTCGCGAAACGCTGGCGCTTCAGCGACGCATTGATGCGCGACATCCAGACATTGCAGCGTCTGACCAACTCGCACTCACTGCTCGATCTCTACGACGCCGGCGAGATCATCGCCCGCCAACTCCCGCCCATGCTTCGCGCCCTCGGCCGCGACGATCGCATGGCCTTCCCCGACTTCGCCATCAAGCCGCTCCTGACCGGCGACGAAATCGCCGCGATCGCGGCGATTGAAGCCGGCCCGCGCGTCGGCGTGCTGAAGCGCGCATTGCTCGAAGCAGAACTGGAGAGCCGCATCACCTCACGCGAAGCCGCCGAAAAGTTCATTCGAACAATTCGATAACTGTGATCAGGTTGCGCGCGGAGGCGCGCTTCGCAATCCAGCCCCGCGCTCTGCGCGGGGTCACGCGGATCCCAGGAATTTGCGGCCGCGGAGGCGGCCGCTACAGAAATGCGACCGCGCACTACCTTCGCGTACGCGCGGCGCTTTGTTGCGGCCGCCTCCGCGGCGCAAACCACCCACCGCACGGCCTTTCCCCGCGCAGAGCGCGAGGCTGGATTGTGAAGCGCGCCTTCGCGCGCATCTGCGGTCATCTGCGGATCAATTCGTCAAGGTCACATGCACTTCGCCGAAGGTCGAGCGCACGTTCACATCCGATCTCCCACTGGCGTTGTGGAACCGCGCCACGCGCGGGAAGACGCCCTCATTCTCGATGTAGTGATCGCCGAAATACGTGTGCACCTCGCCGATCGACACCGACGCGGTGAGGTCGCGGACGTTCGAACGCGGCGTGCGGACGTGCACTTCGCCGGCGCGCAGATCCGTATCGATGCTGCCGAATGCGCCGTCGATGTTCACGGCGCCGTAGCGTGTGTTGACCTCGACGTCGACGCCGGCCGGCAGCTCCACCGTCAGATCGACGGTTGAATGAAAGCTTCGAGCGCTCCAACTTTGCGCGTTCGGACCGAACTGCCGCCGCACGATCGCTTCGTCGCCGTTCACGACCACCTCGGCGGAGACGTCATCGACGATCTTTTGTTCCTTCGATCTGCGGCTGTGTCCATCGAAGCGGCGCTGGGCGGTGCCGTTGACCGTGATGCGGTCGCCGGAGCCGTTGCGAATGCGCACTTCGCCGGCGGGGATGTCGATCACGACGCGCCGCACATGTCCGCGCGCGGCGGCGGACGAAAACGGATGCGAGACCTCGTCGTTGGCCAGCGCGGCGACGGCGAAGAGCAGCACGGCCAGCGTGAGGAAGAGTGGTTTGCGCATCGGTGGGTCCTCCGCGTGTGAGAACGGCGGCGGAGGGAAAAGGTTATCGAAAAAAAACGAGGGGCCCGAAGGCCCCTCGCAGTTACGACTCCCCAAAAGTCGATGATG
>DATART010000115.1:0-4823 GCA_036264035.1 Thermoanaerobaculia bacterium
AGGCGTTCGATGCGAGTGGAATGTCGGGCAGCTCGCCGCGGTGTTCAATGGTCGCGTAGCTGATGCAGTGCTCCGATGCCACGGTGCGATTCGGCAGGATCGCGTGGGTCGGACACGCGTCGAGGCAGCGCGTGCAGGTGCCGCAGCGGTCAGCCACGACGTTCGGCGCGATGTCGTTTTCGAGCGCTGTCAGGAGCGTGCCGATGAACGTGTACGAGCCGATCTGCTCGTTGATCAGCATCGCGTTTTTCGCGATCCAGCCGAGTCCCGCGTGCGTTGCCAGCGCGCGGTCGGAAAGCGGTCCGGTATCGACATAGCGCCACGTCTTTCCATACGGCGCAACCTCGGCTTCGATCTTCCGCAGAATGCGGTCGAGGACGTCGTGGTAATCGTCGCCGAGCGCGTATCGGGCGATGTGATGCGACAGCGCGCCGGCGCGGGCCTCAGGGCGCGCCGACGAATACGGGACGAGGATGGCGATGGCCGACTTCGCCCACGGAAATCGGGCAGAGGGATTGCGTCGAATGTCCGCCGTCTTCGCGAGGTAGCGCATCGTCGCGTGATGGCCGCGATCGAGCCACTCATCGAACAGCGTGCCGTGATCGTCATCGAGATCGCTCGCGCCGACACGCAGCACTCCCTCGGCGCGCGCAACACGCTCCACGCTCGGCCAGATCTCCGACAATTTTGTGATCATTCGCTTCGGCTGCCGCGCCTCAGCACGAACGTCGCGACCTCGGGACGGCAGAGGATGCGCAACGGCGGAATCGCTCCGATGCCGCGGCTGACGTAGAGCAACACCGCCCCGATGCGGTGAAATCCGGCCGCGTAGTCGCCTTCATGCCGCGACGGAACGACCACCGGCCCGAAGAACGGAAAGCGGATCTGCCCGCCGTGTGTATGGCCGCAGAGCAGCAGGTCGATGCGCTGCCCGCGGATAATGTCGACGACGTCGGGATGGTGGCTGATGGCGATACACGGCTTTGCCGGATCGAGTCCCGCGAATGCGCGGGCGACGTCGGGTGTGCCGCGATAAATCTCGTCGATACCGATCAGCGGAAGGCGCGACGAGCCGCGGGCGAGCATCACCGCGTCGTTCGTGATGAAGCGAACGCCGTTCGCACGCAGGATGCCGGTGATCGCATCCGCGCCGGCCCAGTAATCGTGATTGCCGAGGATGGCGAAGAGGCCGTCGGGCGCGGCAAGGCCATCGAGGAGGATCTCAGGCAGCAGTTTGATGTGGCGCGTGAACGAGACGAAGTCGCCTCCGAAGAGGATCACATCGGGCGCGAACCGCTGCACCTGCTTGACCACTTCGCGGTAAAAACCGCGCCGCATGAACGAGGCGACGTGCGTGTCGGTGAGAAAGACGATGCGATAACCGTCGAACGCAAGCGGCAGGTCATCGATGATGATCTCGTGATGCGTGACTTCGATGTCATAGACGTCGTTGTGCGCACCGAGCCGTCGCAGCCAGGCGAATGGAACGTGCGCTCTTCGCAGCGGGATCACGTCGGCGGGCTGCTCGCGAATTCCGATCAGCGGCGCGGCGGGAAGATAGTTCGCGCGAACGCGATCGAGGATCCAGTAACTCCCCACTGCGGCAGCGATGATCAGCCACCCCGCACCGATCTTCGCCAGCGCAAGCGACCACGCGATCTCCTCCACGCGCTGAGGCGTGAAGCGCTCGACCACGCGTGTGGCCAGCAGCCGGTCGAGCCACTGATTGAGAGGCCAGATCAGCGCCGTCAGCACGATCAACACCGGCGGCGTCGCAAACATCAGCCACTTCCATTCGCTGCGTTCTTCGCGATGGTCGCCGAAGACGAAGCGGTTCAGAACGAACAGGAAGATGCGCGCGTCGCCGAGAAGGGCGAGCAGGATGAATGCGAAGAAGACGAGACGGACGGACATGGCATCACAGACGCCGAAGAATCTCCCCGATCCATTCTTCCGGCACCTTGATCGTCCCGAGCGTCTCCGTTTTCTTCACGCTGCCGTGTTCGTCCGAGCCTCCGGTCAGCATCTTGCCGCGGAAGCGCGCCATGTTGCTGTAGATCTCGCGCCATTCCGCGTTGACGTCGGGATGGAGCACTTCGATGCCGTCGATGCCGGCGTCGAGCAGCTGCGGCACGATCCGTTCGTGATCGGGATAGAGCGTCGGATGCGCGATCGAGGTCAGTCCGCCCGTGGCGCGCATCAATACAACCGCTTCATCGATGGCGAATCGATCCTTCTCCACATATCCCGGCTTGCCCGGCCGCAACAACTTGTCGAACGCTTCGGATACCGAGGCGACGTATCCCGCCTCCACCAGCGCGCGCGCGACGTGCGGACGCCCAACCGCGCCACCCGCGGCAAGCTGTTCGACGCGCTCCGAGCTGATGTCGTAGTTCAGCGCGCGCAAGCGTTCGACGATGCGCCGTCCGCGCGTCTGCCGCGCGTCGCGAAACTTCCGCAGCTTCACTTCGACCCGCTCGTCGTGTGCATCGAACGCGTACGCAAGGATGTGAATGTCGACGCCCTCGTACGCGCACGACAGCTCCGTGGCCGGAATCAGCGTGACGCCTTTCGAATCGGCGTACGTCTTGATCTCAAAGTACGCGGCGAGATTGTCGTGATCGCTGATAGCCACGATCTCGATCCCATGCGCGAGTGCGACGTCGATCACTTCCGCCGGCGACCGGGTGCCGTCGGAGTGATAGGTGTGCGTGTGCAGGTCGGCGAAGCGCAAGCGCGAAGTATGTCATCCTGAATCGCCGGAGGCGCGCAAGCGAAGCCGTAGCGCCGCAGGACGATGAAGGATCCCCGGCTGGTAACCAAGGCGGGCGGCGGTTAAACGCATAGCCACCGCCCAACCCGGCTTAGCAGCCGGGGATCCTTCGGCGCGCTTTACCCCTCCGGGGCCCCTCCGGGGTGCCGCCGCCTCTGGATGACAGTTACACCGTCGGTTGCTCGGGGACGACCAGGTTCACGATCACCTCATCGCATCTTGCGCACAACCCGCCGTCTTCGCCGACTTCCTCGCGATACTGCCAGCAGCGTCCGCACTTTTTGCCGCGCGCGGGCGACATTGTGATGCCGATCGGGCCGAGACCTTCGATATCGATCGGATCGGGCGATGGCGTCGCAACGAAGTCGACGTGCGAGACGATGAACACCTTCGCAAGATCGATGTCGAGCGAACGGATGACCGACTCACGCGTGAGACCGTGAAGCTGAACGTCCGCTTCCAGCGATTGTCCGATCGTTCCTGCCGCACGCGCGGTTTCGAGCACTTTGGAGACCGCCTCGCGGACTCGGAAGATGCGTTCCCACGCGGCGCTGTCGATCGGCGGCGCGGTGACCGCCGGAAAGTCGGTGAGATGCACCGACTGCTCCTTCGTTCCCGGCATCGCCTCATAGATCTCCTCGGCGGTGAAACTGAGGATCGGCGCGAGGTATCCGACCAGACCGCGCAGGATTTCGTACATCGCCGTCTGCGCGGAGCGGCGGGTCGCAGACGCCGGTCCGTCGCAATACAACGTGTCTTTCGAGATGTCGAGGTAGAGCGACGACAGGACGACTGTGCAGAGGTCGAGGATACGGTGGTAGACGATGTGGAACTCGTACTCTTCGTATGCCCGCTTACACCGATCGAACACTTCCGCCGCGCGCGACAACACCCACTTGTCGACGTCGCGCAGCTCGTCGTGCGCAACGGCGTCGGTCTCGGGGTCGAAGCCGGTGAGATTCGACAAAAGGTAGCGCGCCGTGTTGCGCAGTTTCTTATACGACTCGGCGGCGCGGCTCATGATCTGCGGGCCGATCGACATGTCGTTCTGGTAGTCGATCATGGCCACCCACAGCCGGATGACGTCGGCGCCGTGCTGCTTGAGCACGTCCTGCGGCGACAGCGCGTTGCCGGCCGACTTCGACATCTTGTCGCCCTGCTCGTTGATCAGGAATCCGCAGGTGATGACCTGCCGGTATGGCGCGCCGCCTTCGATGCCGGTGCCGACCAGGAGCGACGACTGGAACCAGCCGCGATGCTGGTCGTGGCCCTCGATGTAGACGTCGCTCGGCCACGTCAATTCCGGACGCTCCTTCAACACGGCGAGGTGCGAGCAGCCGGAGTCGAACCAGACGTCGAGGATGTCCAGCTCTTTGCGGAACGCGGTCGCATTGCACTTTGCGCAGGAATAGCCGGCGGGCAAAAAGTCCGTCGATGGCCGGTCGTACCAGGAATCGGCGCCCTCTTTCAGGAAGAGCTCCTTCACTTTTTCGAAGAGCTCCGGCGACGTGACCGGCTCGCCGCACGATTCGCAATAGAGAACGGTGATCGGAACGCCCCACGTGCGCTGGCGCGAGATGCACCAGTCGGGGCGATTCTCGACCATCCCCGCCATCCGGTCCTCGCCCCAGGCGGGGAACCACTTCACCTTGTGGACCTCTTCGAGCGCGCGGCCGCGCAGATCGTGATCGTCCATCGAGATGAACCACTGCTCGGTGGCGCAGAAGATCACCGGATGCTTGCAGCGCCAGCAGTGCGGATACGAATGCGTGATCGTCTCGCTGTAGAGCAATGCCCCGCGCTCGCGCAGCAGCTCGATGATCTGCGGATTCGCCTTGAAGACATGCAGGCCGGCCCACAGCGGAACGTCAGCGGTGAACTCGCCCCGATGATTGACCGGCGTATAGGTCTCGAGGCCGTAGCGCTGGCCGGTGTAGAAATCGTCGGCGCCGTGTCCCGGCGCGGTGTGCACCAGGCCCGTGCCCGCTTCGAGCGTGACGTAATCGCCGAGGACGAAGATGCCTTCGCGCGGAAGGAAGGCGTGGCGGTA
>DATART010000097.1:0-6356 GCA_036264035.1 Thermoanaerobaculia bacterium
TCGCCGGAGAAGCGGTCGAAGCGCTCTCGAAGCTGGCGGCGAAGGTGCCGCTGGCGCGATACGCGGCATTCACCGCCGCGCAAACGACGGAAGGGATTCGCGCGCGGGCGATCCGTTTTCTCTTCCGATTCAAGAGCGACGAGGCATCGTCGATCGCGGCGGACGCGCTGGCATCGCCGTCACCGCGCATTCGCGAGGAAGCAACGTATGCGCTCGCGCGGCGCGCGTACGCGGCGGCTCGGCCGCGCATCGAGCTGCTCGTCAACGATCCGAATCCGCAAACGCGCGCGAACGTCATGTCCGCGCTTGGCCGCATCGCCGCGCCGGAATCGCTTCCGTTGCTGATCGAGGCGCTGCGCGATCCACATCCGTGGGTGCGCACGAACGCCGTCATCGCCATCGCGCGCCTCGCGGCAAAGGACCGCAAGGCAATCGAGCGTCCGGAGATCACGCAGGACGCACTGCGCGTACTCGAGTTGCTCGACGATCCCGATCCCGGCACGCGCGCCTCATCGATCGATGCGCTCGGCTACTACGCAGTCAATAGCGAGCCGGCCCGCCGGCGTCTTCTCGACATCGCCGCAAACGGTTCCCGCTGGGACCGCGAGCTTGCCGCCGGCGCTATCGCCAAAAACCTCGGCGATGAAAAGCTGCTGCCGGCGGAAATGAGCGGATGGGCGAAGGTGCGCGTGCTCGAAGCAGCAAGCGCCGTCTCCGACAGCGTCCGCCCGCGCTACGCGCGCGATGCCGATCCGCTCGTGCGCGCGCAGGCGCTGGCGACGATCGCGGATGAGCGCATCGACGCCAACCTGCCGCTGATCCGCACCGCGCTCGACGATCCGGACGTCATCGTGCGCGGCTACGCGATCGGCGAGTACGCGAAATCGAAGGATGCGGCGAAGCTGGCCACACTGCAGGCAGTGGAACGGCGCGCGCGCAACGACAAACAGAATGATGCGCGCCTCGCCGCGATCAGCGCGCTGGCGGAGATCGACTATCCCGAGCGCGAGAGCGTGCTGCGCGCGCAAGTTGCCGACACCGATCCCGTCGTCCGCCGCATCGCTGCCGATGCCATCGAGCAAAAGCTGAAGAAGCCGCGGCCGCAGTACACGCCGCTGCCGGTCACGCGCACCGACTACGAGCAGATCGTTGAGTGGTCACATCATCCGCACACGGCCACGATTCACATGACGCGCGGCAACATCAAGATCGCGCTGCTGACGCAGGATGCGCCGGTCACGACCTGGAACTTCGCGCAACTCGCCCGCGCAAAGTACTTCGATAACAGCTCGTTCATGCGCGTCGTGCCGAACTTCGTCATCCAGGGCGGCGACCCGCGCAACGACATGGAAGGCGGCCCGGGCTACGCGATCCGCGACGAGATCAATCTGCAAAAGTACACGCGCGGCGCGATGGGCATGGCCCTCTCCGGCCCCGATACCGGCGGCTCGCAGTTTTTCATCACGCACTCGCCGCAGCCACACCTCGACGGCGGCTACACGATCTTCGGCCGCGTGACGGCCGGGATGACGGCGGTCGTCGATCAGACGGAGCGCGGCGATCGCGTGGAGACGATCACCATCGACGAATAGAAAACCGTTTCACCACTGAGGCACAGAGAACACGGAGGGGACTTCTCTGTGCCCTCTGTGTCTCTGTGGTTAAGCGGTTTTCTTCGCCATCAGCCAACCCAGCAGAAAAATCGCGCCGCCGATGAAGAGCAAGCGCACTTCCAGGTTTACGTTGTCCTTGAGCAACCCGGTGAGCAGGCCGATCGGAAGGATGATCATGCCGATCAGTTGCAGGAATCGGCCGAGGAGCGCGGACATGGCGCGGGGAGTGTACAGTTTCCCTCCATGCCCCGACTCCATCGCGCCGACGCCTTCCTCATCATCATCGACGTGCAATTGAAACTGATGCCCGTCATCAGCGATCGCGAAACTGTGGAGCGCAACATCGAGCGGCTCGTGCGCGGCACGAAGATCGTCGACATCCCCGCGATCCTCACCGAACAATACGTTCACGGCCTCGGCGCGACCGTCCCTATCATCCGCCGCGCCTTTGAAGAAACGTCCGGTTACGTGCCGATCGAAAAGTCGTGTTTCTCCGGCTACGGCTGCGCGGAGTTCGTCACGGCCACGCGCAATCTGCATCGCAGGCAAGCCATCGTGGCGGGCGTCGAGGCCCACGTCTGCGTCTATCAAACGGTGAGCGACTTGATCGCGAACGGCTACGACGTCACCATCGTCGCCGACGCCATCTCCTCGCGTACGCAAGCCAACAAGGAAATCGCCATTCGCCGGATGATGTCCGACGGCGCGATGCTGAGCTCGACGGAGATGGCCCTCTTTGAGCTGACCGTCAACTCCGGCACGGACGAGTTCCGCGAAATGTCGCGGCTGGTGAAGTAGTCGGGGTCAGTGGCCACGGTTGCCAGTGGCGGTTGTCGGTTGTCGGTGGTCACGTCGTAAAGGGCCACTGACAACTGACAACCGACCAGGGACAACCGATAACCGGCAACACAACCACTGACCACTGGCCACTGCTGAGTGCCTTCTTCTTGCACACGTTCTCCGAAGGAGGAACACGCAATGACCGACCTCAAGGGCAAGCGAATCGCCCTCATCGTCACCGACGGGTTCGAACAGATCGAGATGACCAGTCCGCGCGAGGCGCTGGATAAAGCGGGCGCGAAGACGGTGCTCGTCTCGCCGAAAGATGACAAGGTGCAGGGCTTCAAACATCACGACAAAGCCGATTCGTTCAACGTCGATCTGCCGCTTTCGAAAGCGGATGCGGCCGATTTCGACGCCGTCATTCTGCCGGGGGGCGTGATCAACGGCGACGCGCTGCGCATCGAGAAACGCGCGCAGCAGTTCGTGCAGGAGATGGATCGTGCCGGAAAGCCGATCGCCGTCATCTGTCACGGCGGCTGGCTGCTCATTTCCGCCGGCCTCGTGAAGGGCCGCCGTATCACCACGTGGCCGACCCTGCAGGACGACATGCGCAATGCCGGCGCGCAGTGGGAAGACCGCGAAGTCATCAGCGACCGCAATCTCGTCAGCAGCCGGAAGCCGGACGACCTCCCTGCGTTCAACCGCGAGATGCTGCGCGCGATCGGCGATGCGCGGCCGCGGAAAGCAGCAGGCGATCAACAGCGGGACTCGCGCGAAGCGCGGCAGTAGCGGCATCGAGTGGATTAGTCGATCGGCAACGTGGCTCTTCTGATCGACTGATCCACGAATCCACTGGCCCCCTGGCCGCAGGCAGCGAACTTGCTGATACAGCGAGAGATGCCGACGGCTGAGAAACGCATACTCATCGTCGACGACGACGACGCCATCCGCGCGCTGATTTTCACGATCCTGCGGCGCCGGCGCTTCGCCGTCGACGGCGCGCGCAACGGAGTGGAAGCGCTCGCGCGGCTGCGCAAGTGCGTCTACTCCGTGATGCTGCTCGATTTGATGATGCCGATGAAGAGCGGATGGGACGTTCTCGACGAGCTGAAAAAACTCCCCGCCGACAGCCGGCCAGTCGTCATCGTCCTCACCGCCGGCAACGAGCCGCGCGATCTCGATCCCTCGATCGTGGCCGGCTCGATCCGCAAGCCGTTCGACGTCGAACTGCTCATGGCTACCGTCACCGCCTGCATGAATGCGCTGACGGACCGGCCGCAACTTCCTGATTGCCCGCCACCCGACACGGCGGTGATACCGACCGATAAAGTGAACTGAACTGGCATAGCTCTTGACATTCTTGATCGACAAAGGACGAACGCAATGTCAGCAACGGAAACGAGAGTTCTCATCATCGAAGACAACGATGCCCTTCGCGCCATGCTCTTCACGATCCTTCGCCATCAGCCCCTCGGCGTCGATACCTCGGTCGGCGCGGAGGACGCGCTCGAGAAAACGCGCAAGTGCGATTACGCGCTGATCCTCATCGACATGAGCCTCGCCGGCGGCGAAGGGATGGCCTTCCTGACTCGTTTCCGCGAAGAACGCCCCGCGTCGACGACGTTCATCCTGGCCGTGCGCGATCCCAATGACGACGCTGCCCTCGACGCGGCACTCGTCAGTGCGATGGTGAACAAGCCGCTCGAAATCGACACGCTGGCCGATGTCGTCCGCGAGTGCGCGCTCGTGGTGCCGCCGCCCCCGGATCCGCTTCCCTGCCCGCCGGCGGAGAGCGATTTCCGTTCGCGCTTCGACGATAGCGGCGCGTTCTTCAACTGAGCGCACGTGGTCGACGCCATCGGTTGGGCCAGCTCCGTCATCCTCGTGCTGACGATCGCGAATCAGATTCGTAAACAGTGGCAAGCCGGCACGAGCGAGGGAGTCTCGACCTGGCTCTTCATCGGCCAGCTCGCCGCCTCGGCCGGCTTCACGATCTACAGCCTCCTCCTGCACAACTGGGTCTTCGTGGTAACGAACAGCGTGATGCTCCTGAGCGGATTGGTTGGCTACGCGATTACGGTGAAGCAGAAGAGAAACGCTCGCGAACAATGAGCACCCTGTCATCCGCCCTGTCATCCTGAACCGCCGAAGCTCCGTAGCCGGAGGCGAAGGAGCGTAGGACGGTGAAGGATCCCCAGCTGGTAACGAGGGTAGGGCGGCGGCAGGACTCAACGACCGCGCGCTCCGCGCTATCAGCCGGGGATTCCTCGCCGCGCTCTGCCCCATCCGGGGCGACGCCGGCTCGGAATGACAGGTCGGATGACAGGGCCAATCCCAGCACTCGCCGCAGCTAGAATCCTCCGCCGATGACCGATCGCACGCGCGGCACACTCTTCATCGTCGCCGCATCGATTCTCTGGTCGACCGGCGGCATCGGCATCAAAGCCGTGGCCGACTCCGGGTTGAAGGTCACGTTCTACCGTTCCCTCTTCGCCGCGATCGCCCTGATGCTTTTCCTCGGCCGCAACGTTTGGGGACGGCGCCAGTGGAAATCGACGCCGGCATTCATCATCGCGATCATCAGCTACGCGGCGTGCCTGACCGCGTTCGTCATCGCCACGAAATGGACGACGGCGGCGAACGCGATTTTTCTGCAGTACGCCGGCGTGGTCTGGGTGCTGCTCCTCTCGCCGGTCGTGTTGCGCGAACCGATGCGCGCGCGCGACGTCATCGCCATTGCCGTCGCCATGAGCGGCATGGCGCTGTTTTTCGTCGGCCGTTTCGAGACGCGCGGCATGGCCGGCAACGGCATGGCGCTCGTATCGTCGGTTTTCTTCGCTGCGCTGATCCTGGTGCTGCGCCGCGAACAACGCGCCGCGCAGGCGGCCGTGACGTGGGGGAACGTCGTCTGCGCGCTGGCCGTGCTGCCGTTCATCAGCCACGACCTCGCGCTCACGCCGCGTTCCTTCGCCGTTCTCGCCTTCCTCGGCGTCTTCCAGATCGCCATCGCCTATGTGCTCTTTGTGCGAGGCCTCGCGTATGTGACCGCGACGCAGGCGTCGCTCACGGGCATGCTCGAGCCGGTCTCGAATCCGATCTGGGTCTTCCTCTTCCTCGGCGAAAAACCTTCGGCCTTCGCGATCGCCGGCGCGCTGGTCGTCCTCGCGGCGATCGCCTGGCACACGCTCGTAGGAGAGCCGGCAGCAGACTTACCGATAGTGGACTAGTCGACTAGTGGATCAGTAGATCAGGACAAATCGCATCCTGATCTACTGATCAACGATCTACTGATCCACTTCTTCTACGCGATTCCGAACAACGCGACCGCGAACTGGATGTTCGGATCGTTCGTCGTGTTGTCCGTCGTCGAGCCGTAGACGATCGCGCTGCCGCCGCCGACGGAGATCGCAATCGACTGATTCGGACCGACCGCTGTGCCGCCGAAGAACGACGTCGAGTCCACCTGCTCGAACCAGTTCGGAAGATACGTTTTCGTCACCGTCTTCAACACGGTGCCATTCGTGTCGCGCAAAACCGCGGTGATCGTCGCTCCGGAGAAAAGCGTGCGCACGCCGATGTTGAAACGCGTCTTCGTCGGATCGACCGGCGTCACCAGGAATGCGGTGAAGCCGGGCGGAATCACGCGAGCATCGCCGGGATCGATGACCTCTTCCGTCAGACCCGCCGTGCCGAGCACTCCCGCATCATTGAAGACGCGCGTAATGATCACCGGCTTCGTGGCTGACGGCGCGGCGATCAAATCAACGCTGCCGAGGCCGGAGCGGCCGAAGGCGGCCACGACGTCGGGGTACGTCACCACCTGTCCGGCGTTGACCGTGTAGTTGAGCGTCGGGTCGGAAGAACTGCCGCTGGTGCCGGCAGGATGGAACACGAGCTTGCCCGTGATCGAGCCGGTGGTTCCGGGAGCGCCGTAGAGGAGCTGCATCGACGTCTTGAAGT
>DATART010000112.1:0-2342 GCA_036264035.1 Thermoanaerobaculia bacterium
ACTCCCCACCCCCGATTCACCTTCCCATCCGCTACCTCCACCACGTAATCGCCGAACGCCGCGGCGCGTTCGGAGTGTGTCGCCATCACGATTGTCGGTCGCCGCGATTTGTGGATGCCGCGGATGAGGTCGAGGATCATCTCGCCGTTTTTCGAATCGAGATTGCCGGTCTGTTCGTCGGCCAGGATCAGCGGCGGACGATGGATGACCGCTCGTGCGATTGCAACGCGTTGCATCTCGCCGCCGGAGAGCTCGTTCGGGAAGTGCGACGCGCGATTTGCGAGTCCGACTTCCGCCAGCACTTCTGCCACTCGTATTTTGACTTCGGCGCGTGCGATTTTCGCGAGCGACAGCGGGAAGGCGACGTTCTCGAAGACGTTCAGCGTCGGGATGAGATTGAAGAATTGGAAGATGTAGCCGATTGACGTGCGGCGCAGCATGGTCAGGCGCGATTCGTCGAGCGCGGAGGTGTCGACGTCGTCGAGCATCAGCCGTCCGGCGATTGGTCGATCGACCGCGCCGATCAGATTCAGTAGCGTGGACTTTCCGCTGCCGGATGCGCCCATCAGTACCGCGAAATCGCCTGAGGCAATCTCCAGCGAGACGTCGTCGAGCACCTGCACCGCCGCCGATTCGTCGCTTCCCGCGTACGCGTGCGTAACGTGCTCGAGGCGGATGCGCATGGCGCGCGATTGTACGCGGCACGAACGCTGCAATTCGAAGCCCGCCGCCTCTGATAGGCTGCGCGTCGAAGGAGATAGTCATGGAAGAAACTACCAGCGGTGGACCCGGAGCGGGCGGCGCGGACGATTCGCGCTTCGGCAAGGCGAAGGATTTCGTCAATGAAAAATACTCGGCGGCGTCGGACTTTACGCGCAGCCAGTACAACCGTGCGAAAGAGAAGATTGAGGACGTCGACTTCGGCGCCATCACCGATCAGGTTCGCAGCTACGTTCGTTCGAATCCCGGAAAGGCGCTGCTGATCTCGGTCGGCGTCGGCTTCCTGGTCGGGCTGCTGCTCCGGCGCGACGACGATAACGATTAGGAGTCATTCATGGCTACCACACGAGACACGGATCACGAGCGCGCTGCTGCCGGTATGGACTACGACTTCCCAATCCGCGAGAAGGCGACGCAGCTCGGCAATGCGCTGGCCGAGAGCGGACCGGAAGCGCTGTTCGAGGAAATCGAGAACATGCTGCCGGAGTCGTGGCGCGAGCACATCCGTACGTTCCCGATCGCCGCGGTAGTCCTCGGCGCCGGTGTCGGCGTCTTTCTGGGGATGCGCAAAGGCGACGAGGTCATCGCCGCCGGCACGGCCATGATCACGTCCGCGGCGATGCAGAACGTCGCGAACGTGATGAAGAACGCGGGCGGCGGCGGCCACGACAACGAACTTTAATCTTGCGAAGCGGACGTGCTCTCCGCACAATGACTGGCAATGGAGACGCGTCCGCTCCCCCTCGGGAACGCTGATCAGCGCGATTACCGTCTGGCCTCACTCGCGGCCGAGGTCCATCGCACGTATTTCTACAAATATCCGCCGCTGCCGGTGCGATGGGGCCAGCAGATCACGCGCAAAAAACGCCGCTCGATCCGCCTCGGCTCGTACAACCATCTCACCACCGAGATCCGCATCCACCCGCTGCTGAACGCGCCCGACATCCCTGCAGTTTTCATCCAGTCGGTGATCTACCACGAGTACCTGCACCACGTCCTCGGCGCCGCTCACAACCGCCGCTTCCACAAAGAGGAGCGCAAGTTCCGCTACTACCGCGAGTCGAAGGAGTGGATCCGCCGCCACCTCTGGCTGCTCCTCGGCGCCAAGCGCAAGCGCCCGATCGTGATGCCGCCGCCGCAGGCGATTACGCCGCAGATGGCGCTGTTTTAGGATTGTCATCCGGCCTGTCATCCGGCCTGTCATCCAGAGCCGCCGAAGCGACGTAGCCGAAGGCGAAGTCGCGTAGGACGGCGAGGGATCCCCGGCTGATAACCCGGAGAGGTTGGGCGGCGAACGTTCCCCCCTCCCTGTCCGGGATTCAGCCGGGGATTCCTCGCCGCGCTCTGCCCCATCCGGGGCGCCGCCGGCTCGGAATGACATGTCGCCTGTCATCCAGAGCCGCCGAAGCGACGTAGCCGAAGGCGAAGTCGCGTAGGACGGCGAAGGATCCCCGGCTGATAACCCGGAGAGGTTGGGCGGCGAACATTCCCCCCTCCCTGTCCGGGATTCAGCCGGGGACTCCTCGCCGCGCTCTGCCCCATCCGTGGCGCCGCCGGCTCGGAATGACATGTCGCCTGTCATCCAGAGCCGCCGAAGCGACGTAGCCGAAGGCGAAGTCGCG
>DATART010000118.1:0-2429 GCA_036264035.1 Thermoanaerobaculia bacterium
AGGATTGGTGGCGACTTAAGACCCCGCGGCTGGCGAGACGCCACGCCGGAGGCAGGCGAGGACGCGCTACGGTTCGCGCAAATCGAACGCGGATATGCGTATTTATGAAGCCGATATCCACACATCGAGCGGCGATCTACGGATATCGAGCGGCGATATACGCATATCGAGCAGCGATATGCATAGATCGAATCCTGATATGCAGACATCAAGATCCGATATGCACATATCGAAAATCGATCGATCGAGATCGGCTCTTGATATCGGGAGATCACGAAGCGATCTGTGGATATCGAAACGCGATTTGTGACGATCAGAAGACGATACGCGGAGATCGACGATCGAGGTGTCGAGATCAGAAGCCGATCTGATCGCGGGATACGTCGAACGAACGCGATCGCGGCGCCTACCGCGTGGCGACCGGTCCGCCGCTCAACGTCGTGTGCACGTGCGCGTGCAACGTCGGAACGGCGCGCGTCAGGATCGGGTAGGGGTTGACCATGTCGTCGTTCTCATTGATGCCGAAGTGCAGGTGGGACGGCGTGTACTTCGCGTTACCGGTGTTGCCGACGTAGCCGATCAAGTCTCCGGCCTGCACTTCCATCCCCTCGTACAGCCCGGCCGCCCAGCGGTCGAGGTGCGCGTAGTAGAACGAGGCGCCGTTTTCGTTCGTCAGCCAGATGCAGTGGCCGCCGAGTTTTTGATCGCCGATAAAGCTGATCACGCCGTCGGCGACTGCCACCACCTCGGTGCCCTTCGGCGCGAAAATGTCGATGCCTTTGTGGACGCGTGCTCCGCCGTCGCGTGGCGCATGCCAGCTGTCGTCGAGAGATGCCGTGCGAACGCCGACGACCGGCAAGCGCAACGACAACTTGTTGAGCGGCGCGAAGAGCGCCTGCGCACGCGCGCCGAACGCGCTGTCGCGCGCCTGCGCGCTGGACGGAGCAGGCGATGCGACCGGCGTGCGGGCCAACTCGCGCGTGTTGTAGCGGCTCAGATCGACGCGCATCTGTGTCTTCAGCTGCGTCCAGTCGTCGTCTTCCGACGGAAGGGACGCACTGGCGACAGGCGCGGACTTCACCTCGTCAGGAACGACGGACGCGCAGCTCGTGAGAAGAAAGACGATGAGACCGCTAAGCACCATGACAGTGCGAAGCCACCAACCGCGCGCGTGAAGGGAATTCATGTGGGTCCGGGATCGACGGACTGGAGTGTAAATAATCTTCGCGCTGGTGTAAAGAACTTATTGCTTTCCGAATAGCAGATCGGCGAATTCGTCGACGCGGCGCACGCCTACGACTTCGACGTCCGCGCGGATCTCTGCCGCGTTCGACTGCGGAAGGATCACACGCCGGAAGCCGAGAGCGGCGGCTTCGCGGGCGCGGAGGTCGGCTTGCGACACGCTGCGGACTTCGCCGAGGAGTCCGACTTCGCCGAAGACGACTACGTCGTGCGCGATCGGGATGTTGCGCTGCGATGAGAGGAGCGCGGCGACAACGCCGAGGTCGATGGCCGGTTCGTCGATCTGCAGGCCGCCGGCGAGGTTCGCGTAGACGTCGCTCGCCATGAAGTTTCCGCCGTTCTTTTTTTCGAGGACTGCCAGTAAGAGCGAGACGCGGTTCGCGTCCATACCGATGGCCATGCGCCGCGGCGAGGGAAAGTGCGTCACCGACACGAGCGCCTGCACCTCGATGAGCAGCGGCCGCGTGCCTTCGACGGCAGCGACGATCGCGGAGCCGGCCGCGGTGCTTCGCTGCGAGATCAGCGCGGCCGAGGGATTCGGGACTTCCTGCAACCCGGTGTCGTGCATCTCGAAAATCGCCACTTCGTTGGCCGGCCCGAACCGGTTCTTGTAAGCGCGGACGACGCGGTAGTTCTGAAACTTCTCGCCTTCGAAGTAGAGAACGGTGTCGACGATGTGCTCCAGCGACTTCGGCCCGGCGATCGTCCCCTCCTTCGTGATGTGGCCGATGAGGAAGATCGGAATGGAGAGCCGCTTGGCCGCCGTCATCAGAAGGCCTGCCGAGTCGCGCACCTGGCCGACGGAACCGGGCGTCGACGCGCTCGTCGATGTATGTACGGTCTGGATCGAGTCGACGATCACCGCCACAGGCTTCATCGATTCGGTGACGGAGATGATCCGTTCGACCGAGGTCTCGGCGAACAGGCGGATGTTCTCGTTCATCGTGCCGAGGCGGCGGGCGCGGATGGCGATCTGGCGCGGCGATTCTTCGCCGGAGACGTAGAGCACCACGCCGCCGCGCGCGAGCCGTTCGGCGGCCTGGAGCAGCAGCGTCGACTTGCCGATGCCGGGCTCGCCGCCGACGAGCGTGACCGCGCCGGTGACGAGGCCGCCGCCGAGAACGCGGTCAAGCGCGGCGATGTCGGTGGAGATGCGGTGGGCGGTGTCGCCATCGATGGCGCCGATC
>DATART010000134.1:0-4869 GCA_036264035.1 Thermoanaerobaculia bacterium
AGGTCTTCGCCGACGATGACGCAGTTGGCGCGGTTCGCTTCGATGGTGAGCACGGCATACAACTCATCTTCCGGATAACGCACATACACGCCGTCCTTCGCCTCGGCGCGGTTTGGAATCCAGAAGAGGCGGTGCAGCCCCATGACGTGATCGATGCGCAGGATTCCGGCGTGCGCGAGCTGCTGGCGGATGCACGCACGGAAGTGGCGGTGATGCTGCGCGCGAATGGCGTCGGGATCGAGCGGCGGAAAGCCCCAGTTCTGGCCGCGCGTGAAAAAGAGATCGGGCGGCGAGCCGGCCGAAACACCTTTCGCGAAATGCTCGCGGTAGCGCCAGGCGTCGTAGCCGCGCGGATGTACGCCGAGTGGGAAATCGAGATACAGCCCGAGGCCGCCGCGTTTGGCATCATCGGCGACCGCGCGCATCTGATGGGCCATACGGTACTGGACGTAGAGGTGATAGCGGACGCGCTGGTCATGCTCATTCGCGAACGGCATCGCGCATGCCGATTCGCCGCCATCATCGTCGCTCGATCGCTCAGCCTCCCGGCGGGCGCAGAACTCCGCGTAGTCGTTTGCATGACGTGCAAACTCGTGAAAGGCGTCATCAGGCTCGAAGCGCGCGGCGAACGTTTCGAGCAGCCGCCGCTTTGCGGCCACGATGCGTTTGTAATCGATGCGATCGGAGTCAGGGAGTTGTTCCAGCGGCTCGCCGCGATACTCCGGCAGTTTGCGGACATCGAGATATAACTCGTTCCAGAAAAGGCGGCTGACCGGCGAGTAGGGACTGGGATCGGCGTCCATGAACGACGCCGCCATCGGCAGCGTAGCCACGATGCCGCCGCCGAGCTCATTGATCCATTGGCGATAGCGCTGCAGATCGCCGAGATCGCCGATGCCCCACGTTTCGTTCGTGCGCATGGCGTAGACCGGCGCGAAGATGCCCCACGATTTCGCGCTCCGCGGCGACGGCGCCTTTACGGGAGCAGCGAAAATGGCCGCTTCGTGCACGCCGTCGACGCGCAGCGTGTGATAGCCGAACGGCAATCGCGGCGCGTGCGTGCCGGACGTTTCGATGCGCTCGCCGCTTTCGAGGATGATTTCGCAATGCCCTGCCGGCAGCCGCAACCGGCTGCGTCCCCACACCACGATCACCGGCTCAACGACGCGCCGGCAAAACTCCTGTTGCCGCGCGCGCAGCGCATCCTCGATATTCGTGACGCCTCCCGGCACGCGCACGGCGAGCACGGCGCGCAACGAATCGGGCGAAGCCTGCCGCCGTTTGCCGGCCGCGTCCTCGTAACTCAGCTGGAGAAAATACGAGCGCGCAAGCTCGCGAAGCGCCGTTTGCATGCGACGCAACAAATAGCAAGCGGTGGGCCGGATGCGTGAATGCACAGCCTTCGCCTCCGGAGGAGGCTCGGATGGTAGCCGGTGGTCCGAGCGAAGCGAGCGACCACCGGTTCAACGTCGTGCGTTGGTATCCGACCGCGGCAGCGGTCGCGGAGGAGATTCACGGCGCTTGGTATTTGGTCCGCGACCCCGCCGGGGTCGGTGAAAATCGCGACCACGTTTATCCGGTGGTCGCTCGCTCCGCTCGGACCACCGGCTACCATCCGTGACGCCTCCGGCGTCGTTGTGTGCTGCGCGATGACTGCCAAGTAACAGATTCGGCGGCCGCATGAATGCACGTGATCGCCATGTTGCGCGACGCAATTGACCTCGGCCTTTGGGTCGCGCGCGGAGACGCGCTCGACAATCCAGCCCTGCGCTCGGCGCGGGGAAAACGTGTGCGAACGAATGTCGTAGCCGCGGAGGCGGCCACCCCAAAATCCGGCGTCTACGGCACCTTCGCCATTACCCGCAGCACTTCGCCCACGCTCCACGCTTGCGCGATGCAGCCGCGCGGACTGTGCGGCGCTTCGCCGTCGAAGACTTCGCCGATCGTGCCGAGGCCGGCTTCGCCGAGGTGCGTTTGCAGGTTGGCGAGCAGCGTCCGCGCCGATGCCGCGCCGTCGCCGCGATAGCGAAGCAGCGCCTCGATGTACGGGCCGAGGAGCCATGGCCAGACGGTGCCCTGGTGATAGGCGGTATCACGCGAATGCTGATCGCCGACAAGCCTGCCGCGGTAGGACGGATCGTTCGGCGACAACGTCCGCAACCCCACCGGCGTCAGGAGTTGCGCCTCGCAGACGCCGAGGATCTCGTCGGCGCGCGCGTCGTCGAAGAGCGGGAAGGGGAGGCTGATCGCGAAGAGCTGATTCGGCCGGATCGACGCATCGTTTGGATTGACGACGTCGAAGCAGCATTGCGAGTGCCGGTTCCAGAACGCCGCTTCGAACGACTCGCGCACGCCGTCCGCGCGCGAGCGCATGGAACTGTCGGTCGACAGTTCCGCGACGATGCGCAGCGCGTTGTACCAGAGCGCGTTGATCTCGACCGGTTTGCCGCGGCGCGGCGTCACCGCCTGGCCATTGACGATCGCATCCATCCACGTCAGCGCTACGCCGTTCGCGCCGGCGTAGAGCAGGCCGTCGAGATCGACATGAATGCCGAACCTCGTTCCTCGGTCGAGCCACTTGATGGTCTCAATCAGTACCGGCAGCGCCTCGTCGCGCACGAACGCGTCGTCGTGCGCCGCTTCGCGATATCGCCAGACGGCGATGAAGAGCCACAGCCCGGCATCGGCCGAGTTGAACTCCGGCTCGTTCGTGCCGTCCGGAAAACGATTCGGAATCATCCCCTTGCTCGCCGCGGCCAGCCAGTGGCGGAGGATCTGTTTCGCGTCGTCGAAGCGTCCCGTCGCCAGGCAGAGGCCTGGCAGCGCGATCATCGTGTCGCGGCCCCAATCGGTGAACCAGTGATAGCCGGCGATGATGGTTTCCTTTTCGTCGCGTTCGATGAGGAACTGGTCGGCGGCGAGGTGTAGCTCACGCGCGAAGTCGTCGCGCGTATCGACGACCAGCGCTTCGCGCCGCGCGCGCTCGTCGTCGATCAGCCCGAGGGCGTCCCAGTCGGCGTACTCGACACCAATCACGACCGGCAGGACATCGCCGCGCTTCAACGTCAGAACGTAGGCCCCGGGCGTGAAGAGATCTTCGAGGTGATCGAGACCGCGTTCGCGCTCGCGGTCATAGTCGAACTCCTTCCAGCAATCGGGCTTCGCGGTGAATGTCGCGCCCGGCACGTCGATATGGATGAATGGAAGCGCGGCGTCGGTGCAATGGACGAGGGAGTGGTAATCGCGCCCGGCCACGAACGGCGAAAGGCGCATCTCGAATGGCCGCGAGCAGTCGAGGACCTCATAAAGAATGATGGTGAGATTTTCGCCGCGCGGCGCGACGACCGTTTTGCGCAGGCGCACGCCGGCCGCCACGTACTCCCAAACGGGAAACACGTCGCGCCGGAAGGAGACGAGCCGTTCGAACCCGCGCGGGTGGATGACATCAGGAAATCGATTAGTGGCCAGGTCGACGCCGTTGATGGTTTCGTCGAGTTTCGACACCAGCACCGTCCGCTCGGTTCGGCCCGGCAACGCTGCCACGAGCATGCCGTGATAGCGGCGCGTGTTCGCGAATGTGACCGACGATCCCGCCCAGCCGCCCAGTCCGTTCGTCTCGATCCATTCGAGCTCGGAGGCGCGTTCGAAGTCGTGGAGAACGTCGGGGCCGATGGCGATCATCTGGCTGACTTTATGCTACGACCGGACCACGGTTGCCCATGCGCAATGGAAACGTGCTGGTCGTCGAGGATGACGACACTATCCGCCGGCTGCTCGTCGAATTTCTCAGAGCACACGAGTCCGTCGACGTCGACGGCGCGCGCGACGGCGTCGAAGCATTGCACCTCATCACCACCACGCCGTACACGGTGGTCGTGCTCGATGTGCTGATGCCGAAGATGAGCGGCATCGACGTCCTCGACTCGCTCGAAGCGTTGACGTCCGATCCGTCGGTGAAATCGCTCGATGATCCGCCGGCGGTGCTGGTCATCACCTCGGCTGAGGCCGGCGGGCTGCCCGATTCCGCAATCTTTCAGCGGTCGCCGAAGATGGTGCGCCGTGTTTTCCGCAAGCCGATCGACGTCGAAGCGCTGGCGAAATGCGTGGAGATGTATTTGTAGGAGTGGAGACCGCGCTACAACTCGCGCCTGCTGCGCTCGATCGCGGCCAGGAGCGGCCAGTGGTCGGACGGCCCGCGGGTGATGACGCGCGCATCGCGGATCACCCAGGTGGGATCGGTGAAGATGTAATCGAGGCACTGCTTCGTGGCGCGATGCGTGACGATCTTTTCGGCGAAGCATGACGTCACGATCGTTCCGTCGTGAAAAACGCGGAGCTCATCACTGCTCGGATTGGTGTTGAAGTCGCCCATCAACACGAACGGCAACTCCGATTTCGCCACCAGCCGCGCCACGGCCTCGGCCTGGAGAAGCCTCGTACGCGATCCGAATCGCGCCCACGCCGCCAGGTGGGTCACGTACGCGATGAGCCGGACGCCGTCGATGTCGATCGTCGCGCCGAGCATCGACCGCGGTTCGCCCTTTCCCGGCAACGGATCGATGTGCGTATCGACGATCGTGCCGCGGGTCAGCACGGCGTTGCCATACTCGGTGCTGCCATTGCCGAGCGCGCGCCCGAAGAAAAGCTGCATCCCGGTGAGCCGCTCCAGCTCTGTCGCCTGATCGCGGAAGCGCGCCTTCCACGTTCCGCGATGTATCTCCTGCACGCCGGCGATGTCCGGCTTCGTTTCGCGGATCACCTCCGCGATGCGCTCGATATGCCGCGGCCGCAGCAGCGCGCCCTGACCTTTGATGTTGTAGGTCATTACATGCAGCGGCATGGATGTGTACGAAGCGAAAATAGTGCCGC
>DATART010000144.1:0-4941 GCA_036264035.1 Thermoanaerobaculia bacterium
TCCCGCTCCGATGCCTTCGGCGGCTCAGGATGACAACAATTTGCTAGAGTGCGGCGCGTTATGACCGACATCAACATCGACCAGCTCGTGCACACGGCCGTCTTCGGAGACGGCGATGCGAAAGCCGAGGCGCGCAGGACGATTCACATGGCAGCGCGGCAGCGCGGCGCCGTTTCGTCGTCCATCTATCCGCTCTACATGGCGTTCGGACGCAACGAGATCGAGCGCGCCTTCACTGTTCCCGCCTTCAACATCCGCGCGCTGACGTATGACGCCGCGCGCGCGCTGTTCCGCGTTGCCATGAAGCATGACGTCGGGGCGTTCATCTTCGAAATCGCGCGTTCCGAGATCGGCTACACCGAGCAGCGTCCCGGCGAGTACGCCGCATGCGTCCTCGCCGCAGCGATCCGCGAAGGATTCAAAGGTCCCGTGTTCATCCAGGGCGATCACTTCCAGGCCAGCGCGAAAAAATGGGCGACGGCCGAGGGACAGGCGGCGGAGATGAAAGCGCTCGAGTCGCTCATCGACGAAGCGCTGGCCGCCGAGTTCTACAACATCGACATCGACACCTCCACGCTCGTCAATCTCGACTTCCCCACGCGCGACGAACAGCAGCGCGCGAATTACGAAGGGACCGCGCACCTGACGAAGTACATCCGCGAGCGTGAGCCGAACGGGATCACGGTTTCGGTCGGCGGCGAGATCGGCGAGGTCGGCAAGTACAACACGCATCCCGAGGAGGTGCGAGCCTACGCCGACGGCCTCAAGCGCCTCCTCGGCGGCGTCACCGGCATCAGCAAGATTTCCGTGCAGACCGGCACCTCGCACGGCGGCGTCCCGCTCGCCGACGGCAGCATCGCGCAGGCGAAGATCGATTTCGAAGTGCTCCGCCAGACCACGCACATCTGCCGCGAGGAGTACGGCATGGCCGGCGCGGTCCAGCACGGCGCATCGACGCTGCCGGAATCCGTCTTTAACAAGTTCCCCGAAGCCGAGGCGGTGGAGATCCATCTGGCGACCGGCTTCCAGAACATGATCCTCGACGCGCCGACGCTCCCGCAGGAAATCAAGGACGGCATCCGCGACTACTGTTTCGAACACTGCCTCGACGAACGCAAACCGGAACAGACTGATGAACAGTTCGTCTACACCACGCGCAAAAAAGCGCTCGGGCCATTCAAACGCCGCATGTGGGAAATGGACGACGCCCACAAAGGTCCGATCATCGCCGAGCTGGAAGCGAAGTTCGCCTTCCTGATGGAAAAGCTCGGCGTTCACAACACGAAGCACATCGTGGCGCGCTACATCAAGCCTTCTTCCACCGACCTCCCCGCCTACGCTGCCGCGTCAGCGGAGCTGACCGCGGCAGCGGTGGTCGACGCGAATGAGGGGGAGTAGTAACCCACCGCTCACGCGTATAGTAGCCGGCCTTTTGGCTCGGGGATCTCCCGCCCCAATTCATGTGCCGTCTCGATCCACTCACGGATGACGACCTGTACAGCAGCAACGGCGCCTTCATAGGTTGGACCGTCGGCCATGCAGCCGGGTAGTTCCGGAACCTCTGCGATGAAGGCGCCATCTTCATCGCTCCAGTAGATGATGACTTCGTAGCGAGGATCAGTCTTCATTTTCGATCTCTGCGAGTTTATAACGCACGACGATGTTGCGTACCTGGCGGACTTGGTAGCCTTTGGCCTTTCCGCCAGGGAGCGGCTGAAGATTAAGGATTTCGACGACACCGGTACGGCTGAAGATGTGATGGTCGCCACGGATGCGCTCGTGAAATCCAAGCGACCCGAGAAGCGATCGCAAGGCCGTGAAGTTGACATTGTGGTCCGAGCGACCAGCAACGATCTCATCGAGTAGCTTGTCGTGTTTCGTCACTTGGCGGCCGGACCCGCGGGATGGTAATACAACCGCTTTGACCTACATCGTCATCTGCGTGCGCGGCTTCACGTCGCTCAGCGACTCCCGCATCGGCACCTTCCGCCGCTCCGATTCAATCCGATTTCGTCCCCGCGCTTTCGCGCGGTAGAGGGCCTGGTCGGCGGCGTCGAAGAGCGATTGCGGTGTTGTGACGATCGAGTGCGGGACGTTCGCGACGCCGATGCTGACGGTCACCTTGTGCATGGCGGCCTCGGTGCGGATGGTCGCGCCGGCGCTCGTCGAGCGGATTTTCTCCGCGAAATGCAGCGCTTCGAAGAGCGACGTCTCGGGCAGCAGGACCGCGAACTCCTCGCCGCCGATGCGCGCTACGAAGTCGCTGCGGCGGGTTCCGTGGTCGAGGATATTCGCGACGCCGCGCAGGACTCCGTCACCTGCTGAGTGGCCGAACTGATCGTTGATAGACTTGAAGTAATCGAGATCGACGATGACCAGCGACAGCGGACGCGCGTAACGCCGCGCCTGCTCGAATCGCGATGCAAACTCCTGATCGAACGCGCGCCGGTTGCGCAGCGACGTCAGTGAATCGGTCAGCGACAACGCCTCGTATCGCCGGCTGCTGGCCAGCAATTCTTTCTGCAGCTCGACGATGCGCATCCCGGCGCGAATGCGCGCCAGCAGTTCGTCGATCTGGAAGGGCTTGGTGACGTAATCATCGACGCCCGATTCGAATCCCTCGATCTTTGCCTCGGGGGTCGCTTCGCCGGTGAGCATGAGGATGTAGCTGTGCGGTTGCGTGGCGCGAATCGTGGCGCAGAGACTGGCGCCATCACCGTCGGGAAGGCCGCGATCGAGAATGACGAGGCCGCAATCGCCTCTCCGATCGAGCTGCCGCCGCGCTTCGGCGAGCGTCGCGGCAGCGACCACTTCGTAACCGTTGCGCTCGAGGCATGCGCGCAGCAGCGTCAAAACATTCGCATCATCTTCTACGACAAGAACGGATGGGGTCGGGGTATCCATGGGGTCGGTCATCGTCATTTAGGCGGTGCACGCGGCCGGAAAAACAAGGCTCACGCATGGTGCTTCGATGGGATGCTTCGGACTGCGTGGACCGCGCCGGACGGCGTCGATCGCTGTTGCTACATGTGCGATGAGTAACTCAAAATAAGTGTCGCCGATTCCCTACAGTGTGTCCTCGATCGGCGTCCATCTGCGTCATCTGCGGATCAACCCGCATGCGATAATGCGATTCCCAACTCGTCGATGCCTCTCCTTCATCTGGCCCGATACCGCGACATTGCTGCCGAGGTTGCTGAACGTCTGATTGCAGGCGGCGGTATCGAGGTGCTCGTTGCGTCCGGCGGCGTCGCGAATGCGATCGCGACGGAACTTTTGCGGCGGAAGCCGAGCGGGTTCGCGGGATTGCGGATCGAGACGATCGAGACGTTCGCGGCGCGCGTCGTCAATGCGGCGGGCGAGTTTCCGCGCGTTGCGAAGGACGCCGAACGGCGTCTGGCGATGCGGACGGCGGTGCGCAGCATCGACGATCCGATGATGGAGAGCCGCGGCATCGCGGCGATGATCGACCGTTCGTGGCGCGACGTGCGCGACGGCGGATTGACTCTGGCTGAGTTCGAGTCGCGCGCACGCAACGCGCGGCTGCGCAACGCAGCGCGCACGAAGTTGCTCGTACGCGCCTGGCGCGAGTACGAGCGACTGATTGCCGAAGTCGGGGCCATCGATCCGGCCGATCTGCTGCGGCGCGCGGCCGCGATCATCGAGAGCGGACGCGTTCTCATCGCGCCGCAGCTCGTGGCCGGCTTCTACGACATGACCGGCGCGCAGCGGCGCGTCGTCGAGGCGGTGCGCGCGATTGAGAAGCTGGAAGCGGTTTACATTCCGGCAGCCGAGGGAGAGGCGTATCGCTTCGCGGAACCGTTTGTCGGGAGCTTTGGTGAGGAGGCGAACCAACCGGCCACAAAGCAAACAAAATGGGACGTCGCGCAATACGACACGCGTACGGTCGAGCTTCGCGAGACGTGCCGCGCCGCGGGCGAGTTGTTGAAGTCAGGCATCGATGCGCGCGACGTCGGCATCGTCGCCCGGACGCTCGATCCGTATGACATCGCGCTCCTCAACCGCTTCGCGGCGGCGGAAGGGTTCACGATTTCGACTTCTGAAGAGACGCCGCTCGTCGCGCACCGGCTCGGACGCGCCATCGCCACGCTGCTGCGTCTGCGCGAGAACGGCTTCCCGCGCGGCGACGTCATCGAGCTGCTGCGCGGCGGCTTCATCTCGAAACGGGCATTCAACATCGACGAGATCGACATGGCCACGCGCCGCTACGGCATCGCCGGCGGCACGAGCGAGGAGCTGAAGTCTATCTCGCGCAACGCGGCCGTCGACGCGTATGTCGCGTTGCTGAAGGAGATCGAGCCACTCGCGCCCGAGGCAACGTTGAGCGCCATTGAGTCCGCCGACTTCCTGACGAATACGCTGAACAGATTCGCCATCGAAACAGATCTCGATCTCGCCGCAGCCGAGGCGATCGACGCGATTGCCGCGACGTTCCGCCGCACGAATCCGTGGAACGTCCGCTTCGACGCCGCCACGATCATCGACGCACTGCAAAACGAAACGCTCGCCACTCCCCACGCCCCACTCCCCGAAATCTTCGTCTCCGACGTCATGCGTTTCCGCGGCCGCTCCTTCGCGCATCTTTTCGCCGTCCGCATGCAGGACGACGTCTTCCCGCAGCGGCGGCTCGACGATCCGCTGCTCCCCGATTACGACCGGCAGCGGCTCGATGTCCGCGAAATCGGCGACGGACGCGACGAGGAACGCATGCTCTTTCAGCTTCTCCTCGATGGCGCGGAGACGGTCCACTTCTCCTTCGCCGGCGGCGACGGATTCGGCAAGACGCTGCGCCCCTCACCGCTACTGAAGAGTTTCGTCATCGCGCAGCAGCCGGAGCGGAAAACGGAGCTGCTGAAGAATTTCGGCGGTGCGTTCATACGGCGCAGCGACTCTCCTGGGAACGCGGGCGTCTCGCCCGCA
>DATART010000211.1:0-8084 GCA_036264035.1 Thermoanaerobaculia bacterium
GCGTACAACCGCTTCAAGTATCCGGTGAAGCGGACGATGCAGATCGCGCAGAAACTGTACGAAGGCAAAGAGATCGGCGCGTTCGGCCACGTCGGCCTGATCACGTACATGCGCACCGACTCGGCCCGCATCAGCGAGGACGCCATCGCTGAAGTCAGACAATATATCGGTGCGAAATATGGTGCTGATATTCTCCCCGAAAAGCCGAACGTATATCGTGTCAAGAAAGCTGCACAGGCGCAGGAGGCCCACGAAGCCGTCCGCCCCACGTCGCTCGAATACGATCCGGAGAAGATCAAGGACCATCTCACGCGCGAGGAGTACAACCTCTACAAGCTGATCTGGGATCGCTTCGTCGCCTCGCAGATGAAACCGGCTCTCTTCGACGTCACCGATGTCGACATCCGCAACGGCGCCTACACGCTACGGGCCTCGGGCGAAGTGTTGAAGTTCCCCGGGTTCCTGGCGGTCTTCCAGGACGCCTCGGTCGAAGGCGCCGAGGACGACGAAGAGAAACCGGACAACAGCAAGGCCCTGCCGGCTATGAACGAAGGCGACACGCTGTCGCTAATCAACCTCGACACCCGCCAGAACTTCACCCAGCCGCCGCCGCGCTACACGGAGGCGACGCTGGTGAAGGCGCTGGAAGAAAACGGAATCGGCCGTCCCTCGACCTACGGATCGATCATGACCACGATCCAGACCCGCGACTACACCTACAAGTCGGACGGCAAGTTCTTTCCGACGCAACTCGGAATGCTCGTCACGAAGCTCCTCAAACAGTCGTTCGGCGACATCATCGACGAGGGTTACACGGCCGAACTGGAACAGAAGCTCGACGAAATCGAAGAGGGCCAGGTCGAGTGGCACGAGGCCATGCGCGACTTTAGCCTCAAGTTCAACAAGGACTTAGCGCGTGCCGGCAAAGAGATGATCGAAGTAAAGCGCACCGGCGTCGAGACCGACGAGATCTGCGAGAAATGCGGCTCTCCGATGGCGATCAAGTTCGGGCGGTTCGGCGAGTTCCTGGCCTGCTCGAATTATCCGGAGTGCAAGAACACGAAGGAAACCGCGCGCGGCGACGTGGCCGAACAGCCCGAGGGCGAGACGATCATCTGCGACAAATGCGGCAAGCCGATGCAGCTCAAGCGTTCGCGCTTCGGCCAGTTTTACGCCTGCACCGGCTACCCCGATTGCAAGAACACGAAGGACCCGCGCCTGCTGAAGGCCGACATCCCCACCGAGCCGCAGCCGCCGTGCGAGAACTGCGGCAAGGAGATGGTGCTGAAGTCCGGGCGCTACGGCCCGTTCTTCTCCTGCTCCGGCTATCCCGATTGCAAGACCATCCGCAAGATCGGCGGCGGCAAGGGCTCGCCTCCGAAGCCGACCGGCGTGAAATGTCCGAACTGCAACGAGGGCGAGCTGGTCGAGCGCCGTTCGCGCCGCGGCATTTTTTTCTCCTGCTCGCGCTATCCGAAATGCGACTTCGCACTCAACAACCGGCCCGTTCCGCGGCCATGTCCGAAATGCGCGGCGCCGTATCTGCTCGAGAAGGAAACGAAGCGCGAGGGACACATTGAGTACTGCAACAACGCCGACTGCGGCTATCGCGCGCCGATCGCTACGATGCCCAATGCAGCGAATGAATAACGTCAAGCATTCGATTCTTAAAATCACGCCGTATTCACCCAACATTCACTTCGAATTCTCTCCGTTTTAGTGGCGCCTATTAACGCGCTACTCCTGCGCGCTAAACTCTGGTGACGGAGGTCCATCCCATGTCGAACGTCTTTTCGCGCTCCTGGCGGCGCCTTGCCGCGCTGTCGCTCCTCGTCGCCGCGTCGTCGTTCGCGCAGCCGGCACTGCCGGTTTCCGACCGCGCCATGCTTCGCCAGATTCTCCAGGCGATGCCGAAAGGCGGCGACCTGCACAATCACCTCTCCGGATCCATTTACGCCGAGTCCTACCTCCGCTACGCCGCCGACGACGGAATCTGCGTCGACTCGGTCAAGCTGTACATCACACCGTGCGTCGCCGACGGCTCATCGACGATCGTTAAGGCCTCGACGCTCCTGGCTCCCTACTCGTCCCTCTACGGCACGATGCTCGATGCGCTCTCGATGCGCCAGTTCCGCCCCACTCTCGAATCCGGCCACGATCACTTCTTCAATACGTTCGGTAAGTTCAGCGCAGTTTCGAGAACGCATGTTCAGGAGATGTTGACCGAGGATGTCTGGCGGCTGGCCAGCGAGAACGTCGATTACGTTGAGACGATCTTCGCGCCCGATTATGGCCGCGCGCGCGACCTGATGAAGTACGAGAAGCCGGGCGCGTCGCCAGCCGAGATGCGCACCGCGATGATGCAGAGCGGCGAGGTTCGGCCGATCATTACAGCTGCGCGCGCTGTCATCGACCAGGCCGAGGCGGCGATGCGCGCCAACCTTCACTGCGGCACGCCGGCAGCACAAACCGGCTGTGAGTCGACCGTCCGTTACCTGTACGAATTGCATCGCGGCGTGCCGCTGGACCAACTTTTCGCGGAGATGGTCGTCGGTTACGAGCTGGCCAGCGCCGACCCGCGCGTGGCCGGGATCAATCCGGTCATGGCCGAGGACAGCTACATATCGATGCACGACTTCGACGCGCAGATGAAGATGTTCGCGTTCTTTCATCAGCTCTACCCGAAAATCCACCTCACCACCCACGCCGGTGAACTCGTCCTCGGCATCGTCCAGCCTGAGGGTCTGCGCAACCACATCCGCGACTCGGTGATGATCGCGAGCGCCGAGCGCATCGGGCATGGCGTCGATCTGACGTACGAAGAGGACGCCGCCGGTTTGCTGAAGACGATGGCATCGCGCGGCGTCGCCGTCGAAATCTGCCTCACCAGCAACGACGTCATCCTCGGCGTCTCCGGCAAGGCGCATCCGCTCCGCTATTACCTCGCGGCGGGTGTTCCCGTAGCGCTGGCGACGGACGATCCCGGCGTGTCGCGCGATGACATGACCAACCAGTACATGCGCGCGGTGCAGGAGCAGGGTCTCGACTACGCCACGCTGAAACGGCTCGCGCGCAACAGCCTCGAATACTCGTTCGCCGAGGGCGAGTCGCTGTGGATCGGTCATGACTACTCGAAGATGAACAGTGCGTGCGCCGATGCCTCATCGAGGGGCTGCAGGACGTTCCTCACCGCGAACACGAAAGCTCGTATCGAATGGCGGCTGGAGCAGCGGCTGCAGGACTTCGAAGCGAAGTGGAAGTAAAGGCGTTTCACCACAGGCACAAAGGACACGAAGAGAAACCTTTGTGCTCTTTGTGTCTTTGTGGTGATTAAGCTTTTAGAAATGTCCGCACCGGCTCCGTGATCAGGTCGTAGTCGATCAGAAACGTGTCGTGCCCGTTCGGCGACGAGATCCGCTCATGTTGCACGGGCGTTCCGTTCGCCGTCATCGCCGCTTCGACGCGTTCAACCTCGCTGACGGGGAAGAGCCAGTCGGTATCGAACGAAACGAGCAGCGTACGCCCCTTCCATTTCGCGAACGCCTGTTGCAGTGATCCGTGCTGCTCCTCGAGATCCATCTCGTCCATCGCCGCCTGAACGCGGATGTAGGAGTTGGCGTCGTACTGTGCGGCGAACTTGCGGCCCTGGTACTCGAAATACGAATCGATCTCGAACTGGCGCGTGTTACCGCGGCGGCGCCGTCCGAACTTTGACTGAAGCGACTTCGCAGAGAGGTAGGTCATGTGTCCGACCATCCGCGCGATCTGGAGACCGCGCAGCGGTTCGGGGTGATCGTAATAATCGCCGCCGTTGAAACGCGCGTCGCTCTCGATCATCTTTCGGCCGATGACGTGCCAGGCGATTCCCTGCACCGGCACCGCGGCGCCGGCGGCCATGGTGATGATCGAGTCCATGAACTCGGGATAGCAGGCAGCCCACATCAGCACCTGCATGCCGCCGAGGGAGCCGCCGGCTACGGCGCGAAGGTGCGGAATGCCGAGGCGGTCGAGGAGAATCTTCTGCGAACGAACCATGTCCTCGATCGCCGGCCACGGATAGCGCGAGCCGTACGGTTTGCAGGTGGCGGCATCGATCGATTGCGGCGCCGTCGTTCCGTAGCAGGAGCCTGGGATGTTCGCGCAGATCACGAAGTACTTGTCGAGGTCGATCCCTTTTCCGTATCCGATCAGTCCATCCCACCAGCCGGGCTTTTCGTCTTCGGAATCGGTGTACTTGCCCGCCGCGTGTGCACTTGCCGACAGCGCGTGGCAGACCAGAATCGCATTCGACTTGTCGGCATTCAGCTCGCCGAACGTTTCATAGCGGATCGTGAACGGTGCGATCGTCTGGCCGTGCACGAAACGAAAGCCGTCGTCGAGCACGAGGTCTTTCGGTGGGGCGGCGATCAACGGCTTCGGCATCGGAAGCGGCAGGATGTCACTCCTGACGCTCGCGCTTCAACTGCCCTTCGTAGATGCGGCGGACCTCGTCGATCGTTGAGATCTGATCGACGGTCTTGTCATCGCGCAGATGGGCAATGCGCGGGAAGCGGAGCGCGTAGCCCGACTTGTGGCGTTTCGATTCCTGAATTCGATCGAAGGCAATCTCCAGAACGATCGTCGGCTCGACGGTGAGGACCGGACCGTAGCGGCCGGTCGTCGTTGCCTGAAAGTGCTCGGTGAGCCGCACGATCTCGGCGTCGGTGAGGCCGGAGTAGGCCTTGCCGATGTTCACCAGCTCATCGTCGCGGCGGACGGCGAAGGTGACGTCGGAGAGAACGGCGCGGCGTTTTCCGTGTCCGTACTCGGCGGCCGTGACGACGCAGTCGAGCGTGGCCAGCGCTTTTTTGTACTTAAGCCACGACTTGCCGCGGCGGCCGGGCGTGTAGATCGAGTCGGGCGCCTTGACGACGAGGCCTTCGTTTGCGCGGGCGCGGGCGGCATCGAACAGCTCGTCGACATGCGCGCCGTCGCGGGCTTCTGCCTGATTGGTGAAGCGGATGGCCGGATTACTGCCGGTGATGCCGCGAAGTTTCGCCAGGCGCTCGCGCAACGGAGTCTCGAAGAGAACTTCGCCGTCGAGAAAGAGGAGATCGAAGGCGAAGAAGACCACTGGCGCATCGCGAAGAAGAGCGTCCGACACTTTCCGCCGCCCGAGCCGCTTCTGGATCGTGGCAAATGGCAGCACGCGATCGCTGAACGCGACGATCTCGCCGTCGAGCACGGCGCTGTGGCCGAGTTTGCGCGCCGCGGCTTCCAACTCCGGAAAGCGGTGCGTGACGTCATCGAGCGTTCGCGAGTAGATGCGTACGTCATCCGGCGACGCGTGAATCTGCGCGCGGACGCCGTCGTATTTGTCGTCGGCGAATGCTCCCGCGCCGAGCATGGCCACGATCTCGTCGGGATCCTCTTCCGGCTGCGCGAGCATGAAGGCGAACGGATGGAAAAGGTTCATGCGCGCGGTGTCGAGCGCGTCCGAACGCGCCAGGAGCGCCGCCGCGCCGATGTCGCCGGTGAGCATGTTCGCGCGGCGCACCGCGGCCAGCGGACGGTCGAAAGCCTTGGCGATCGCCGACTCGACGAGACCTTCCTGCAATCCGATCCGGAACTCGCGCAGCGCGATTTTGACGACGAAACGGACGCCCTGTGCGTCGAGCTTTCGCAGGAGCGACACCAGCACGTTCTTCTTTTCGCCCGGCGCCGAAGTCGCGGCCAGCCGCTCGAATGTCTCGCCGACTTCGGCCAGCGTCACCGTGCGCGCCGGATCGTCGTCGAACAACTCGGCCACCGTGTCGCCGGCGTCCCCGTACTTCGACCACGCCGCCCAGACTTCATCCGCGGGGCGGCCGGTCACTTCGACGATTGCATCGGACAGCGTCGCGCCGCCAATGCCGGCCGTGCGCTGGGCTTTTCGAGGAAATGCTGAGCCGGAGAAGAAGACCACCGCGCGTTCCAGCGATGCGTCGTCGAGCGTGACGAGGTAATCCGCAAGGAGCCGTTCTTTCTCCGACTTTTTCGTCGTCGCGGCGATGGCATTGGCGGTCCTGCAGAAGTCGGAAAGCATCGCTATATGATCCCGGCGCAAATATCGCACCTGAGGTGTTTATGAAAACAAAAGTGACCGTGGTCGGCGGCGGCAACGTCGGCGCGACCGTAGCGCAGGGAATCGCACTGAAAGAGCTCGCCGACGTCGTCGTCGTCGACATCGTCGAAGGCGTTCCGCAGGGCAAGACGCTCGATCTGATGGAGACGGCGCCCGTCGAAAAGTACGACTCGATTCTCCGCGGCACGAACGGCTACGACGAGACCTCCGGCTCCGATGTCGTCGTCATCACCGCCGGCCTCCCGCGCAAGCCCGGCATGAGCCGCGACGACCTTTTGTGGAAGAACGAAGAGATCGTAGCCGGCGTCACGCGCGAGATCGTGAAGCGCTCGCCAAACGCAATCCTGGTCATCGTTTCCAATCCGCTCGACGCCATGTGCGAGGTGGCCCGCCGCGTCTCCGGCTTCCCGCGCTAGCGCGTCATCGGCATGGCGGGCGTGCTCGACTCCGCCCGCATGCGTGCCTTCATCGCCATGGAGCTGAAGGTCTCCGTCGAGAACACCCACGCCTTCGTCCTCGGCGGCCACGGCGACACGATGGTCCCGCTGCCGCGTTACTCGACGGTCGCCGGAATCCCGATCACCGAGCTGATTTCAAAGGAGCGCATCGATGCGATCGTCACACGCACCCGCAACGGCGGCGCGGAGATCGTCAATCTCCTCAAGACTTCGGCGTGGTACGCGCCCGGCGCGGCGACGGTCGAGATGGTCGAAGCGATCCTCAAAGACAAGCGCAAGATCCTCCCCTGTGCCGCATATCTGACCGGCGAATATGGCTTCAACAACCTCTACGTCGGCGTCCCGGTGAAGCTCGGCCGCAACGGGATCGAACAGATCATCGAGATCACGCTGACCGAGGAGGAGAAAGCCGCGCTGCAAAAGTCGGCGGATGCCGTTCGGGAGCTGTTCGATACGTTGAAGATTTCGGCGTAACCCAACGGCTTAAGCACCACGGAGACACAGAGATCACAGAGGAGTTTTCTCTATGTCCTTTGTGTCTCTGTGGTGAAAAGCTTTCAACCATGAAAAAACTCGTCATCGACATCGAAACCGTCGGCACACCGTGGGAAGAGTTGGACGCGTACGTCCGCGAGTACCTGATCAAAGGACTCAGTGATGGAGATGCCGAGGAGACGCGGCGCGCGGGCGGACTGTCGCCGTTTCGCGGGCGCATCATCGCCATCGGCGTCATCAACATTGAGGATGGCCGCTCGTGCGCGATGTACGAGGTGCCGGGGCAGACGCAGCTGTCCGTGGAGAAGGCGGGGCAGCGAACCTACATCTCCGGCAGCGAGAAGCAGATCCTCGAAAAGTTCTGGGAGTTCTTCGAAGGCGACTCGCGCTTCATCACCTTCAACGGCCGTCAATTCGACGGACCATTTCTGATGATCCGCTCCGCGATCAACGGCATCATTCCGAAGCGCGATCTGGTCGGATATCGCTACGGCTATCACCCGAATTGCGATCTGCGCGAGGCGCTCAACTTTTTCGGCACCACGAACGCGCGGCAGTTCAAGTTCAACCTCGATCTCGCGTGCAAAGTGTTCGGCGTCGAGACGTCGAAGGGCGAAGGGTTGGACGGGCGTTCGGTCGAGACGTGGTATCGCGCCGGCCGGCATCGCGAGATCGCCGATTACTGTCTCGATGACGTGCGCGCAACCGCGGAGTTGTACGAGAAAGTGGCCTTGCCGCTGCTCATGTTCAACAAGGAGTTTCGCGAGGCCGAGGAGCGCGCGGCGCGCATGCGGCGCCAGTCGGAGTTGCCGCTTGCGCCGGCGAACGAGAGCCTCTTCATCGAGTCGGTGACGAAGACTTCGATGGTGCTTTCCGAATCGCTCGACGCGCCGGAGGCGGTGCCGGTCATTACCGGCTCGCACCAGGCGATCGTCCTGGAGAAACTGGTGCGGCCTACCGAGGAAGAGGACGAGATTCCGTCCGGCGTGTGACGCGCGTGCGTAAAATGCGCGCGTGAAACTGTTTCG
>DATART010000126.1:0-12982 GCA_036264035.1 Thermoanaerobaculia bacterium
CTCTTCGCCGAATTTCCCCATCAGCGACACGGCCTTCTGCCGGATCGTCGGATCGCTCTCCTTCGACGCCAGCAGCAGCTCGTCGTGGTAGCCCTCGCCCTGGATATTGACGAAGACGGAGAGCGAATTGAGCTTCACCGGCACCGACGCCGAGGCCTCGAGCTTGCGGATCTTCGCCAGCACGTCGCTCTTGATGTCGGGGAACGCCACGACGAGCGCGGAGATCGAGTTGACCGCGGCCTGCTGCGACGCCACGTCCTGGTCATCGAGTTTAGCCAGCAGGTAATCGGCGGATCGCGGATCAACGATCTCGCCGAGCGTTTCGATCGCGAGGCGGCGGATCATCGGATTTTCGTGATCGAGCAGCGGCAGGATGTTGGGACCGGCGTCGCTGCCGCCGATCACGTTGAGCACGCGCAGCAGCAGCGCGATGATCTCGTCCTCTTCCGCGGTGCGGAGAGCTTCGAGAATCGCCGGCACCGCATTCGGGCCGAAATCAATCAGCGCCTGAGCCGCCGTCTCCGCGGAATCGGGGTGCTCGAGGCAATTCATCAGCACCGGCAGTGCGCGCTCGTCGCCCGACCAGCCGAGAAACTTCAGGATGAACGTCTTCACATCGCGCTTCGGCGTCGCGTGCAGATGTTCGATCAGCGGATCGATTTTCGATTCGGGGAACGCCTCGCGGAACTTGCGCTGAATGAGCAGCCGCTCGGTCTGTTCCACGATCTTCGGCTTGCTCGTTTCGGCGATTCGCACCAGCGCGCGCAACGCCGTCAGATTCAGCTTCTCGTCGGTGGCGATGATGCGCAGGAGGAACGAGACCGTGCCGACGTCGGCGATCTTGCCGACCGCTTCGAGCACCGGCTTGCGCAGCGACTTTTCCTTGTACAACGGCAGGATGGCAGGCAGCGCGGCGCGGTCGCCGATCTCGCCGAGCGCTTCGATGGCGTGGAACTTCAGCCACAGATCCTCGCGCTGCAGGACGCGCAGCAGATGCGGCAGCGCGGCCGCGTCGCGATACTTCCCGAGCGACGAGACGATCGACGATGAGACGTTGATGTCCGGCTCGCCTTCCAGCGTCTCGACCAGGATGTCGAATGCGTCGCCGCTTCGAAGATCGCCGAGGAGATTGACGAGCGAGAGGCGGACGTCGACGTCCGCTTCGTTGCGCAGCCGCTCGACGATCGGAATGATGGCATCGTCGCCGATCCTGATCAGCGCCTCGGTGGCCGAATTGCGCTTGCCGGCGTTCTCGGAATCAGCCAATGCATTGAGCAGTCCCGTCACGACCTCCGGTTGCGGATCGCGCACGAAGCCGTCGACGATGGTCTTGCGCACGCGCCAGTCTTTGTCGCCGAGGAGCTCGAACATCAGCGCGTAATCGCGCTCGTCGACCATGTGCGCGACCAGATACGCCGCCTTCTGCCGCGCATCCGGATCGGCCGAACGCGCCTGCTCGATGAGAAGCGGGTCCGCGTTCATCGATCCGTCCCCGTCAGCAGCCGGCCGATCTCTTCGCGCTTCATGCGCACGAACTGTTGCAGCGTCTCCGAAAAAATCTCCGTGTTCTGCCGCACGCGCAGCGGTACGCGCGAGTCGTAATAGGTGCGGCCCTCGGCGATTTCATTTTTCAGGACGTCGAAGAAATTGTCGTCGCGGATGCCGGCCTCCACTTTCCCGGGATGGTAAATGACGATGTCGCTGAGGATGAGCCGGGCCAGCCGCCGCGCTTCGTCGTACTCCTTCGGCTCGACCGGCAATTCCTCGGTATGCCCCACCTGCGGGAAAAGTTTTCGGATGATCTGCCGGAACTCTTTCTCCGGAATCTGCTCTTCGATGTATTCGTCCGCGCCGTAGAGATTCGTCGGATTGGCGCGGAAACGGTTCGCGCGGAAGAGCGCGCCGATGAGGATGATTCGCGTGTGCGCGAGCGACGCATCGGCGCGAATGTCCTCGGTGACTTCGACGCCGAGGCGGCCCTTGAGATAGACGTTGACGATGGCCAGATCGGCGCGCGAACGCCTGATGAAATCGAACGCGGGATCGCCGGTCTCGAACGTCGTCACGTCGAATCCGAGGCGGCGAAGATGCTCGGCGAGAAAGGAACGGAACGGCCGCGGCTCGTCGGCGATGACAGCCGTGCGCCGCACCCGCGGTGGTACCGGGGTGTCATGCAGCGTTGCTGGCTGACCCTCGCGCGGCTGCGCCGGCGACGCGGCGGGCTTCAGCAGCATCTGGCTCTTGCACGACGGGCAGGCCACGCGCACGGCGCTGGTGAGCGGCTCGGGAATCGTCGCGCGAAATCGCGCGCCACATTGCTTGCAGGTGAGATCCATCGGTTGGTCAGGCGCAGGTCAGACGAGTAGCTTGTCCAAATCGAGCAGGATCGTCAACGCGTTCGCGTGGCGGAAGACGCCGCGGACGGCTTCGGTCAACTCGCTCGAATGGACGACGGGATGCGGCTCAATGGCGGCGGAGTCTACTTTGAGGACGCGCAGGACGCGATCGACTTCGAAGCCGAGGATCTCGCCGGCGCGCTCGACAACGATGACGCGCGCGTCATTGCCGCCGGCCGCGGGAGGATGCCGGAGTTTGCGGCGAACGTCGATGACCGTGACCATCGTCCCGCGCAACGAGATGATGCCCACGATGGTCGGATCGGCATTCGGGACCGGCGTGGCGGTGCGAGGAGTGATGATCTCGACAAGATGCTCGATCGCGACGGCGTACTGCTCGCCGGAGATGACGAAGGTCAGCAGCTCGACCTGATCGGCGTTCGTCGATTCGGCTTCGCGTTCGATGACACCTTCGCGGCGTTGGCCGGCGGTGGATTTGAATTGGTCCAGTTTGGTTGAAGACGTTGTCGGTTGTCGGTTGTCGGTTGTCGGAGGAGCGGCCGGCTCCGGCTGTGCGACGAGCGGTTCCGGAGATGCGGCTGCGACCTCGGGCGTGTGCTCCGACTCCCCACTCCCCACTCCCAACACCCTCTTCGCCTTCTTCCGAATCTTGACCAGATCAACCATGGACGTGGTCGATCCTCTCATCTTTCGGTGGCGCTTCGCGCAGCCGGTGTTCGCGGGCGGCGGCGGAAATGCGCGAGGCGTCGATCGTGGCGGCATCGTCGCCGAAGGCGTCGAGCAGTGCGGTCGTGGCGAGCGTATTGAGAACGCGCGGGATGCCGCCGCTGACGGCGTGCATCGCTCGCACGGCGTCCTCGGTGAACGGATTGCGCGATCCGCCCGCAACGCGGATGCGATGGTCGACGTAGCTGACTGTTTCTTCGAGCGTCAGCGGGCCGAGTCGATAGCGCATCCCGATGCGCTGCCGCAGCGGAGCGTAGTGCGCGCGTTCGAGTCGCGTTTCCAACTCCGGCTGGCCGATGAGCAGCACCGAGAGCAAATTCTGGTCGTCGAGCTGAAAGTTGGTAAGCAGGCGGATCTCGTCGAAGGTCGACTTGGTCGGGATCAGCTGCGCTTCGTCGATGATCAGCACCGGCTCTCGGCCGGCTTCGTATAGCTCGAAGAGTTTGGTGTGAATCTGATCGAGTAATTCGTTTCGAAAGCGCGAGGGTTGGAGTCCAAGCCCCGAGGCGATGGAACGGAGGAGTTGGGTCGGCGTGAGGCGCGGATTGATCAGCAGAATCACCGGCCGCGCGTCGCCGATGCGGTCGATGAGCACACGCGACAACGTCGTTTTGCCCGATCCGATCTCGCCCACCAGGAGCGACAGCTCCTTCTCTTCGACCGCATACTCCAAGCGCGCCAGCGCTTCGCCGTGCTGCGCGCTTTCATACAAAAATCCCGGATCGGGCGTTTTGCCGAAGGGCTTGGTGGTGAGGCCGAAGAATTGTTCGAACATTTAGTTCAAAACCGTTTCACCACAGAGACACAGAGGGCACCGAGGTCTCTGTGCCTCTGTGGTTCAACGTTCCCTTTTTCAAACCAAAACCCCCGCCCGCATTTCCCTCGCCGCTCCCCCGAATGCGTCGATCAGCGTTCCGACGTCGATGACCAGCACGATTTCTCCTTCGCCTACTTCCGTCGCACCGGCGATCCCCGGAATCGTCTTGAGCCGTTCGCCGATCGACTTGATCACGACCTCCTGCTGGCGGACGAGCGCGTCGACGAGGATGCCGGCCACTTTTTCGCCGGAGCGCGTGACGACGACGAACCACTTCGTGTCCGGCCCTTCCTCGCGATCGCCGTCGAGACGGAAGGCGTCGGCGAGCCGGAGTAGCGGGAGGGTGTAATCGCGCAGCGAGAAGACTTCGCGGCGCTCGACGGTGCGGATGTCGCGCGAATAGATGCGCAGCGATTCTTCGACCGAGGTGAGTGGGATGGCGAATTGCTCCCCGGCGGCGCGGACCACCAGCGCCTGGATGATCGCCAGCGTGATCGGCAGCATGATCCGGAACGTCGTCCCCTCGCCGGGAATGGAGAGGATGTCGATCGATCCCTTCAGCTCCTGCAGGTTTTTCTTGACGACGTCGAGTCCGACGCCGCGGCCGGAGATTTCGCTCACCGCCGCGGCGGTCGAGAAGCCCGGCGTGAAAAGCATTTCGTACGCGCGCTGCTGATCGAACGGATCGTGCTGGGCGATGAGATTGCGCTTCACCGCCGACTTGCGCACCAGTTCCGGATCGATTCCGCGGCCGTCGTCGGTGACGTCGAGCACGACCGAGTTGCCCTGCTGGTAGGCGTTGAGCGTGACCTTGCCGATCGGATTTTTTCCTTTCGCCACGCGCTCGTCCGCCGATTCGATGCCGTGGTCGAGCGCGTTGCGGATGATGTGCATCAGTGGATCGGTCAGCTCCTCGACCATGACCTTGTCGAGCTCCGTGTCTTCGCCGCGCAGCACGAGCTCGATCTCCTTGTTCAATTCGCGGGCGACCTTGCGCACCGTGCGCGAGAGCTTCGCGTAGATCTGGCCGACGGGCACCATGCGCGTCTCGATCACCGACTTCTGCAGCTCGTTGAGCTTGCGGTCGAGGTTGCGCGCGATCTTCGTCAACTCATGCGCAGTCAGCCTGGCCTGCTGGAGCGCCTCCCCCTGATGCAGCGAGCGGGTGAGCGAATCGAGCTGCGTCTTTTCGATGATCAATTCGCCGACGATGTTCATCACGTGATCGAGCTTGCTGATGTCGACGCGAACGGTTTGTGAGATCGACCGCAACGACTGTTCTTCCTCAATCTCGGACTCGATCGCCGCCGCTGCCTCTTTCCGCAGCGACGTCACCTTCCCCTCGGGGACGAGCGCGCTGACCGCGTCCGCGTCGAGGATCGATCCGTACAACAGCCGGAAAGCGATCCCGGAGCCGCCGGTGCTGTCGATGGCCGGCAGCGTGGAAATCACCTCGCCCGACGCGCTCAGCAACTCGGTCAGCGCGCGCAGCTTTTCGTCGAAGTTGCTGAAGTCGAAGCGGACTTCGACCGCGAGGATCTGCTTTCGCGCCCGCACGTTTTCGTGCAGCCGATGCTCTTCATATTCGGTCAGCGATTTCCGCGTCTGCTCGTCGAGGGTCAACTCCTCGAAGGGATTCCCATGCACATGAGTCGGCTGGTTCGTAACGAGTTGATGGATCCGCCGCGAGAGTCCGCTGACGTCGATCAGTCCGCCGACGGACGGATCGTTGATTGCGATGACGAGCCGGTTGAGCGAGTCGATCGAGTCGTAGAGGAGGTCGATCAGCTCCTTCGTGATCTCGATCTTGCCCATTCGCAGGCGGTCGAGCATGTCCTCGAGGCTGTGCGCCAGCTCCGAGATTTCGCCGAAACCGAGCATCCCGGCGAGGCCTTTGAGCGAGTGCACTTCGCGGAAGATTTTGTTGATGACCTCGGGGCGCACATCGCGGCCCTGCGATTCGAACTCGACCAGGTCGCGCGAGAGCGTATCGAGTAGCTCCTCCGCTTCGCCGGTGAACTCGTCCCGGGCCCGATCGTCTTCTTTCGACATTGCGGGCATTGTAGCGGGCGTTGTAACGTCCGCGCCCATGGCAGCGCAGCTCATCGACGGCAAACAGGTAGCGAAGACGATCGAGGCGGAGGTCGTCGCGGCCATCGCCTCGCTCGGCATCGCACCGGGGCTGGTGGCCGTTCGCGTCGGCAACGATCCGGCTTCCGAGGTCTATGTGCGGAGCAAAGCGAAAAAGGCGCGGGAGCTAGGCCTGCGCGGCGATGAGCTGATCCTGCCGGAATCGACGAGCGAAGCGGAACTGCTCGCGCATATTGATCGGCTCAATCACGACGACGCGGTCGACGGCATCCTGGTCCAATTGCCGCTGCCGGGACAGATCGATGCGAAGAAGGTGATCGACGCGATCGATCCATCGAAAGACGTCGACGGCTTTCATCCGATCAACGTCGGCAAGCTGCACCTCGGGCGTCCGACTCTGGCGCCGTGCACGCCCGCGGGCGTGATCCGGCTGATCGAATCGACAGGCGCAACCATCGCCGGCAGCAATGCGGTGGTGATCGGACGCAGCGACATCGTCGGAAAGCCGATGGCCGCGTTACTGCTCCAACGCAATGCGACCGTGACGATCGCGCACTCGCGCACGCGCGACCTCGGCTCGGTCGTGCGCGGCGCGGACATCGTCGTCGCCGCCGTCGGCAAGCCGCTGCTCGTCACGCGGGAGATGGTTCAACAGGGAGCGGTCGTAATCGACGTGGGGATGAATCGCCTCGGCGCATCCGACGCGGATCTCGTCGCGCACGACGAAGAGAAATCGCGGCTGCTGGCGAAGAACGGCACGGTACTCGTCGGCGACGTCGATTTCGCGCGCGTCCGCGAGGTCGCGGGGTGGATCACGCCGGTCCCCGGCGGCGTGGGACCGATGACGATCGCCATGTTGATGCGCAATACGGTCACTGCCGCTGAATGGCGGCGGCGATGATCCTCCGCGCCGGCCTCACCGGTGGACTCGCCAGCGGCAAATCGACCATCGCGCGCATCTTCGCGTCGCTCGGCTGCATGATCATCGACGCCGATCAGATCGTCGCGCGCCTCTACCAGCCCGGCCAGGCGGGTCACGAGGCGCTCGTGCGAACGTACGGCGCCGGAATCCTCCTGCCCGACGGCACGATCGACCGCCGCAAGCTCGCCGACGTCGCCTTCGCCACCGACGAATCGGCGAAGGCGCTGAATGCGCTCATTCATCCGCTCGTAATCGCCGAACAGGCGCGGATGATGGACGACACGCGCGAGGGCATCGTGATGGTCGAGGCGACGCTGCTGATCGAATCCGGCGGCAAAGACCGCTACGACCGCATCGTCATCGTCGACGTCGATCCGGAGACGCAACTCGCGCGCGCAATCGCCCGCGGGATGACGCGCGAGGACGCGGAACGGCGGATCGCGCATCAAATGCCGCGCGCTGAGCGGCTCCGCTACGCCGACTACGTGGTCGACAATAGTGGGGATCTCGCTGCGGCTGAGGCCGAGACTCGGCGCGTGTTTGCGGCGTTGCAGCGGGATTTGGGCGAGTAACAAAGGAGGACGGTTTCACGCGGAGATGGGGAGGAGCGGAGAAAGCCCTCCGCCTCTCCGCGCGCCCCGCGTGAACCGTCCCCTGCGAATTGTTAGTGCTTCTTGGTGGTCGACTTGGTGGTGGTCTTCGAGTGGGTCGAGGTCGTGGCGGTCGTGCCGGTCGCGGCTGTGCCGGTGGTGCCGCTGGTCGACGACATCGCGCCGCTGCCGGTCGTATCGGTCGACATTGCGCTCGTGCCGGTCGTGGACATCGTGCTGGTCGTGCCCATCGTGTCGGTCGACATCGTGCCGGTCGTGCCGGTCATCGACGTGTCGGTCGACATCGTGGTCGAGCTGGAGGTCGTCGTTGAGCTGTCGGTGGCGACGGCGGCTGTGTCAGTCGTGTTGTTGTTGTTCACTTCGCTCTTGCACGCAAAACCGAAGACGGTCAGCGCCAGGATTGTGATGAGAATCAGGGTCTTCTTCATTTGTCTTTCCTCTCAGATGGTTGTTTGTGAATCGGTTGCTGCGACATGAAGGTGCGATGTCGGATTTCTGGGAGTGCCTGCCTCACCTCCTTCACATCTGCAGAATTGAAAATCGCGGCGAGGCAAAGGCCTCGAATGGGATCGTTTTCAGGAACGGAGGAAAAATCAGCAAGAGAAGTGCCACGGGATCGCTCGCAACAAAGACGCCCCGCCGAACTGCGGCGGGGCGTCTCGTAACTGAAAATCGCGAATCAGTGCTTCTTGGAGGTGGTGGTCGAACCCATCGTCGTCGTGCCGGTCGTGCCGGACGTCGTCGTGGCGGTCGTGCCCGTGGTCGACGTAGCCGTCGTCGACGTCATGGCCGTGCCGGAAGTGTCGGTCGCCGTGCCGGCAGGCATCGCCGAGGTCGAGGTGCCCGAGCTGGTGGTGTCGGTGGCCATCGTGCCGGTGGTGCTGGACGTGTCGGTCGCCATCGTCGACGCGGTGTCGGTCGAAGCCGCGGCCGTGTCGGTGTTGTTGTTGTTGGTCTCGCTCTTACAGGCGAAGCCGAAGACGCTCAGCGCGAGAACCGTGACGAGAACCAGAAGTTTCTTGCTCATAGTGTTTTTTCCTCTCGATAAAAGTGTTTGTGGGAAGTCGGGTATGTCGGAAAAGAGTGCCTGCTCACCCCCCTTGGCAATCATGTGACATGGATTCCGCGAAGCGGGCTGCTTCGCAAATCTGGATTCGATTCGCTACCTGCTCTCTATTCGTAGCACAGTTTGGCAACGTTGATGCCACATCGAAAATAAACCAATCAAAAATGGGAACTCAGCGCGTTGATGTCGTGGCGCTCGTCGCCATCGTATCGGTCGATGACGCGCCGGTGCTGCTGGTCCCGGTCGTCGACGTCGCGGTGGTGCTCGTGGTCGCAGTGGTGCTGGTGGTGCTCGTTCCCGTCGCGCTCGCGCCGGTCGAGGAGACGCCGGTGTCGACCGCGGCGGTGTCGGTATTGGCGTTGCTTTCCTTCTTGCAGCCGGCGATGGCAAACGCCATCACGACGAGCAGAAAGGCAACCAACGATCTCTTCATGCGTAGCAACTCCTGACGATGATTTCCGGGGGCGAAGCAAGGAAGGATGAGCGCACTGCGCTCAACGAGCGGCTATAGTCTAGGACGAACGTCAGCATGTCAAGCGCCCCCGCTCAGCTCCACCCCGTTCCGCGCCCTCCCGTCGCCGCGACGGTGCAGTCGTTTGACGGAACGCCGATCGCCTACGACCTTTACGATCACACCTCACGTTCCGTCGTCCTGGTGATCCCCGGGTTCTGGCGCGATCGCCGCCATCCCTCCATGCTCTCCCTCGCCTCCCACCTCACCACGCTCGGCTACCGCACCGCGATCACCGATCCGCGCGGCCATGGCGACAGCGGTGGAACGTACGGCTTCAATCTGTACGAGCACTACGACACCGCCGCCGTCGCCGAGGATTTGTTGCGGAGGTTGCCGATCGAGTCGATCACGATCGTGGCGCTGTCGTATGGCGCGTCGGTGGCGATTTCGACCGCGGCCCGGCACAAGCTGCCGATCGCATCGCTTCTGCTGATCTCCGCCGTCGCCGATTTCGGCAAGATCACGCCGCGCATCAATCCGTTCACGCTGCATCGCCACATCGCGCTGTCGCAGGCGCTCAAGCGTCCGCACTTCGACTGGAACTTCCGCCGCAGCCCGAAGCTGCAGGCCATCGACGATGTGGTCAACGTCCACGCGGCGATCTGCCTGGTGCACGTGAAGAACGATTGGCTGATCGGCCACGATCACTCCCTCGCGCTCTACGAAGCCGCGAACGAGCCGAAGGAGTTGCATGTGATCGACATCCCCGGCAACTACCACGCCGACCGGATTTTCTCTGTCGCGGCCAGCGAGATCGATCCGGTGTTTGCGGACTTTCTCCGCAAATACACTCCGCGCGATTGACTCCGCGCCTCCGCGCCTCCGCGTGAAACGATTTCCAGACATGCACGCCGGCGACGAAATCACGATCACCCCGACGGAGCTCGTCGCGGGCGGCGCGGCGATGGCGCGCGTCGATGGGTTCCCGATCTTCGCGACCAACGTCTATCCCGGCGACGTCGCCGTCGTCCGTTTGCTCGAGGTGAAGAAGGGATTCGCGCACGCGGACCTCGTGCGCGTCATCGAGCCGAGCGCGTTTCGGCGCACGATGCCGTGTCCCGTCGCGAACGAATGCGGCGGCTGCGACTGGACGGCGCTTCGGCTCGATAAGCAACTCGATGCCAAGCAGCGCATCCTGACGGAGTCGCTGCGGCGCATCGGCAAGATCGATCCGACGACGCTGCCGCCGATTGCGATCCATCCGTCGCCGCTGAATTACCGGCTGCGCAGCCGTCTGCATCGCGACGGCGACAAGGTCGGTTTCTACGCGATGCGGACGAACGACGTCGTGCCGCTGCCGCGCGAGTGCGAGGTAGTCGGCCTGCAGACACGCGAGCATCCCCGCGAGGGCGAGACGTGGGAAGTGGACGGCCAGCTGATCGCCGCGGGCGAGTTGATGATCGACGGCTACCACGTCACCACCGATGCGTTTTTCCAGGTCAACCGGCACCTGCTCGGCACGATGCGAAGCCTCGTCACAGACATCGCCGCTCGTGCAGCGAAGAAAAGCTCAGCCATCGATCTCTACTCCGGCGTCGGATTCTTCAGCCGTCCGCTCGCGGAGTTGTTCGAGACCGTGACCGCGATTGAAGGATCCGCGGCCGCGCACGAATGCGCGAAACGCAACGTGCCGGCGAACGTTACGCTCGTCAACGCGCCGGTGGAGTGGTGGGTGGAGCGGATGCCGCGCGCCGATTTCGTTTTTCTCGATCCGCCGCGCAGCGGAGCGCGGCGCAACGTCATCGACGCGATCGCCGATCGCACGAAGGCCATGGTTTGCTTCCTCGCCTGCGATCCGGTAACGTTCGCCCGCGACGCGAGCCGGCTGATCGCGTCAGGTTGGCGACTCGCTTCGCTCGACCTCCTCGACCTCTTCCCCAATACGCATCACGTGGAAACGCTCGCTTCGTTCGAGCGTGCGAACTGATGTTCCTGCCGCACTTCCGCTGATCTTCTTTGCCGCCGGTCTGGCGCTCGGGCATTCGTATGCCGTGGCGATCGGATTCGCCTGCCTGGCAATGCTGCTGATCGCGATCGGAACGCCGCGCACGGCCATGCTCTGCCTGGCGCTCGCGGGCGGCGTCTGCGCGGCCACGCATGCGCGCGCGCGAAGCGACGCGGATGATCGCGCCATCACGCCGCTGATCGCCGATCGATTCGTGACGATCGTCGCGCCGATCGATCGCGATTGGTCGTCGCGCGGCGATGCGCATGTCCTCCGCTGCACGCAATTCGTCGCGGATGGTGTCGCCATCGAACGCGCCATCACGATTTACACGCGCTTTCCGCCGCCTCCGATCGAGATGCAGCGCTCGGTTCGTGCCGAGGGATTTCTGCGACGCAGCGAGAAGGGCGACGCGGTGCTGACGGTCAAATCGCCGCGGCTGATGGCGTACGAAGGCTCGCTGAATCGGTTCACGCCTGCCTCGTGGAATCGTGCGCTGGCCAATCGCATCCGCCCATTCGCGAGCACGTATCCCACCGAGGTCGCGCTCGTGGAAGCGCTCGCCCTCGGGCGCGGCGAACGGCTCACCGACGACGTCCGCGACAACTACAAACGCGGCGGCACCTATCACCTGCTCGTCTTCTCCGGACTGCAGATCGCGTTCGCCGCGGCATTGATCGCGCTGACGCTGCGCTGGCTGCACGCACCGCGCGCGGGCGACTGGTCGCTGCTCACCTTCGCCCTCGCGGCGCCGCTGTTCATCGGACCGACAGCGTCCGTGTCGCGCGCCAGCATCGGCATCGGCGTCTACGCAATCTCGCGAATTTTGCATCGCCCGACGTCGCTCGAAAATCTCTGGTGCGTCGCCGCGCTGCTGCGGCTGATCTTCGCGCCGCACGATCTCGTCGAACCGGCCTTTCATCTGACCTACGCCGGCGCCGGTGCGCTCCTCTTCGCCGGAAAAGCATTGGCGATGCGGCGCACGCGCTGGCTCACCTACGCGGCGTCGGCGGAGCTGTCGGTCACGCCGCTCACGCTCTTCCACTTTCACCAATACGCCCTCGGCGGATCGCTGATGACGTTGCTGCTCACACCGATCGTGTTCGCGATGCTGATCACGTCCGCGTTCGTCTGCGCGATGCCGTGCGCGATGCTCTTCGAAGTCATCGGCGCGCTTCACACGGTCTGCACGTTCGTGAACGGCGTGGCGTCGCCGATGTGGGGTTACTTCGCGGCGCCGCCGCTGCTCGCGATCGTTTGCGGCTACGCGATGGCGATGCTGTCGATCGCATTTCTGCGGGCGCGAACGCGAGCGCTGGCGATTTTCGCGGCGATGCTCGTTCCGCTCATCGCCGCACTGATCCTCGGACGCGCGGACGTGGCGAATCCGCGCCTGACGATGCTCGACGTCGGCCAGGGCGATTCGCTTCTCCTCCGCTCGCCGCGGCACGCCATCCTCATCGATGCCGGCGGCCACCCCGGCGACGCCCATTTCGGCGAACGGGAGTTACTGCCGATGCTGGTCGATCGCGGCGTCCGCCACATTGACTTCGCAGTCCTGACGCACGTGCATCCCGATCATTGCGGCGGCTTGCCGGCCGTACTCGACAACCTGGACGTCGGCAGCGTCTGGATTTCGCCGCGCCGTTTTCGCGGCGACTGTGCGCAGCGCGTACTGGAAGCGTGCTCGCGCCGCGCGATTCCGATTCACCTGGTGCGGGACGGCGACGTCGTCGACGCCGGCGGCATGCGGCTGCAGGCGTTCGTCGCACCACACACGTTCAAACGTTCTCCGGAGAACAACAGCTCGGTCGTGCTCCGCGTCGTCATCGGCCGCTGGACGGCACTCCTCACCGGAGACGCCGAACGCGATGCCGAGGAGTCGCTGGCGTCGCGCGAGATTCGAGCCGACGTGCTGAAGGTCGGTCATCAC
>DATART010000349.1:0-1666 GCA_036264035.1 Thermoanaerobaculia bacterium
CGGCCGACTGCGACAGCAGCGCCTCCAGGTGTTCGAATCCGAACGGTTCGCCCTGCTCGTCCTGCGCTTCGACGATGCCGTCGGAGAGATAGACGATCGCGTCGCCTTGCTGCAGATCGACTTCGGCAGTGTGCGTGGTGATCGTGCTGCGCACGCCGAGGGGGAGCGAGGGAACTTCGATGCCGCGCGGCTTCTGCCCTTCGCGGAGCAGGTAGGGATAAAGATGGCCGGCGTTCGTGTGGCGGATCGTGCCGCGCTCCAGGTCGAAGATGGTGAAGGCCAGCGTCATGAAAGCGCGGCGCTCGGTGGAGCGGAAGACGAGATCGTTCAGGCGATGGAACAGCGCTGTTTCTTCGGCGCCTTCTTCGACCAGCGTCGTGATGGCGGCTTTGACCATGGCCATGACCAGGCCGGTCGATAGCCCGTGGCCGGAGACGTCGCCGATGGCCACGGCGAGGCGCGTCTTGTCGATGTTGAAGACGTCGTAGTAATCGCCGCCGATCGATGCCGTCGGCTCGAAATGCGCGGAAAACGAAACGCCGCGAAACTGCGGGCCTTCTTTCGGCAGGAGGTTGCGCTGGATCGACGCAGCGATCTCGATCTCGCTCTGCAGCCGCTCGTTCTCCGCCACGTTCACGAGAAGTGTCGCGATCGACTCGGTCATGCGGTCGAACGAGTTGGCCATTTCGCCGAGCTGGTTGTGCGGCTTCATGGCGATGCGGTAGGTGAAGTCGCCGCGTTCGACCGCTTTCGTGCCCTTCTCGATGCGGTTGACGGCGCGCGTGATAGAGAAGATCAACACGGCGGCGAAGAGCACCGCCAGCGCGTAAAAGAAAAGGAGCAGGCAGGTCAGGACGAGCATGACCTGCAGCAGGCTTCGGACGTAGTCGTCGGCCTGCGCGCCGAAGTAGAAGTGGAAGAGATTTTGGTAGGGATTGACGATGAGCGTGAACAGCTCGTGATGGCCGTCGATGGTCGCGCCGCTGTTCCAGTCCGTCAGCGAGGTCACGTCGGCCCAGATCACTTTGCGGCCGATCGATTTGAACACCAGCTCGGTGACCTCGCCGTTGTCATCGTCGTCGATGTCGAACGAATGGTTTCCCTTGCTGACGCTCAATCCCCCTCGGCGCGATTTTTTGGCGCCTTCGACGGTCATGCGGACGGTCATCCCCGACTTGTCCTGCAGCTGCTCGACCCATTCGGCATCGAGCGGCTCGACGAAAACGATCGTGCGCGGCTCACCGCCTTCGCGCGCAAACTGGCGTGAGGCGACAAGCAAACCCTGATTGTCGCGCCAGACCGTGCCGCTGAAAGTCGTCGACTTCAGCCACGGCGGCAGCTTCGCGCCGGAAGCGTCGTTCGTGTCATAAATCTCCAGGCTCTTCGTCAGGCCGGCCGGCCGCTTGCCGGTGAGCGAATATTCAAACGCCGCCGTCTCGAGCTGGCCGAGGCTGGCCTGCCGCTCGCCGCGCAACGCGGCATGCGTCATGACGCCGCTGATCATGTAGCCAATAGTCAGCAGCAGAATGGCGAAGAGAAAAAACGGCAGCATGCCGATGAGGACGTAGCTGAGGAAGAGGCGGCGTCCGACGCGCCAGAAAAGCTTGCGCAGCATCCAGCGGACGAAGACCGCGAAGCCGTACAGCGTCAGCGCGATGAGGAGAAG
>DATART010000402.1:0-10118 GCA_036264035.1 Thermoanaerobaculia bacterium
TGGTCGCTCGCTTCGCTCGGACCACCGGCTACCGTACGAGTCGCCTCCGGCGACGGCATTCTGCTAATTTGGACACGTCTGGGCACAGACACTCTTGTCTGTGCTGGTGAGGCTCGCGACGGCCTGCGAAGATCGACCTGGATCGAGATCCTACTTGCTTTCGAATTGCGTCTTGCGATGAAGGTCGTCGCGGAGCCGGTCGAGGCGAAACAGTTTGGGGACTTCCTTCCCGGACAGAACCATCTGCGCGGTCATCTCGCCGACGGCCGGTGAGAGCTTGAATCCGTGACCGGAGCCTCCTCCGGCCAGCCAGACGTTTGCGGCGGCCGGGTGGCGATCGATGATCAGGTGACCGTCCGGACTGTTTTCGTACTGGCAGACTTCAGATGCGACGAGCGGTGCGTGAGCCAGCTCCGGGAAGCGTTCGGAGATGAGATGCCTGGCGCGGGCGATCCCTTCCGGAGTCGGTTCGCGATTCGCCGACGTCGGATCGATCGGCGCGCCGCGCGTGTCGTCGGCGATCTTGAAGCCGCGGCCGTGCACGTCCGGAATGCCGTAGAAAATCCGCTCGCCGAAATCGATCCAGATGGGAAGATGTGCGGGGAGGTAGCGCTGCGATCCGGCGGGCGTTCCGAAGTAGTAGACCTCCTGCCGCGTTGCACGGATGCGATCACCGATGACCTCGGGGAAGAGTTTGCCCAGCCACGGTCCGCAGGCGAAGACGTACGCATCCGCTTCGACGCGGGAGCCGTCATCGAGGCGAAGGTTCGTCATCGCGCCGCCGGCGATCGCGCCTGGCTGGACGCGCCCCTGGCGGTAGGTCCCGCCGGCTTTCTGAAACGCGTCGCGAACCACGCCGCAGGCCTGCCGCGCCGAGAGCGCGCCGGCGCGCCGCTCCAGCCAGGCGGAGTGAACGCCGCGAAAATCGATCTGCGGGTAACGCCCCTTCGCCTCGGCGATGGTGAGCTTGTCGACCGGAAAGCCCAGCTCCTGAAGAATGGCCACGGACGAACGGACGTACGCGTCATCCTTGCGATGCATCCAGAGCGCGCCCGTCTCGGTGTACAAGGGCTGGCCGGAGGCCGCGATGAGCGTCTCCCACAGCTCGTACGCACGCTTGACCATCTCCACGTAAATCCGGTCCGGCCCGTAGATGGCGCGGATGACGCGCGTCTCGCCGCCGGAGCTGGAGCGCGGATTTCCGGGCCCCCACGAGTCGATGATCTCGACCTGGGCGCCGAGCGCGGCGAGGTGCAGCGCCGTCCAGCCGCCGAAGGCGCCGCTGCCGATGACCGCGACGCGCGGCGTTGACTTGCCGGAAAGCGGTTGCGCGCCGAGGCGGCCCATCGACGTTGCCAATGGGACCGCCGCGACGCATTCCAGAAACGTTCGCCGCGAAACGAGGATGAGCGTCTCCTAAAAATTCACTCGCGTGCTGATGCCGATCGTGCGCGGCTGGTTGATCAGGTAGCCGACGCGGGCGCGCGTACCGCGTTCCTGATCGAGTGCGAGCAACGCATTCTCATTGGTCAGGTTGTTGACGAAAAGCGCCGTATCCCATTTGTTGTAAAGGATGCCGATGCGGAGATTGACGATGTCATACGCCGGCAGCTTCGGATTGAATGTGAACGTACTCTGCGTGAACGGCGCGCCGATCCCATTCTTGCCGAAGGAATTCAGATCGACGGCTCCGAAGCCGGCGGCCTGATCGCCAATCTATGTATAGCGGTCGCCGATGTGCTGGTAAACGCCTGTGCTGTAGCCGGCCCAGGTTTGTCCCGTGTGCCAATGAATCGTCGTGGCCGCGGTCATCTGAAATTCAGGAACGGTCGGAAGGCGGTTGCCTTTCTGGATGCCCGAAACGACCGAGACGTGCCCGGCGGCGTCGGTGGATGTCAGCGTCGACTCGAGCTGCGACTTCGTATGACTCGCGGAAAGGGCGAAGTCCCACAAGTCGGTCGGCGCCGCTTCGAACTCTGCTTCCAATCCCTCGCTCTTCGACCTGGGAACGTTGAAGACGACGCGCGAGGAGCAGGAGCCGGCGGTGACCGTAGCCTGCAGATCGTGAATATCGGCGTAGAACGCGGATGCGTTGAACGAGCCGCGGCCGCCCATGATCTTCGACTTCGAACCCACTTCGTAGTTCCACAGCGTTTCGTCTTTCCACGATCCGCGGCCGCCGAAGGTGACCAGGTCGGCGGCGGTGCAAAGAGGAACGTTCAGCGGATCGTTGATGCCGCCGAGCCGGAACCCTTTCGAGATCTGCGCATTGAGGCGGGTCATGTCGTTGAGCTTGTAACTTGCCATCACGCGGGGCGCGATGCCGTTCGCCTTCGTGGAGCCGGCCGTCGTCCCCGGATCGGCAAAGATGCCGTCGAAGGTCTGCGTGCGATCCTCTTTGAAATCGTAGAAACGAAGTCCGCCTGTGAGCTCGAGCTTGCCGGTGACCGGGTACGTGCCCTCGCCGAAGACCGCGAACTGATTGAATTTGTACTTCAGATTCGAAAAGAACAGCACGTCCTTTGCCGCGCCGAACGAGCCTTTCGTCGATCCGATCTTGGCGAGATCCTCGAATCCGCTGACCAGCAGGCTCTGACCATACTTGCGGTCGGTGTGGCTGTAGAACGCACCGCCGACCCACTGCAGCTTGTCCATCGTGCCCGACAGGCGGACTTCCTGTGTGAGCGATTTCGCCCTCGTGGCGTCATCCAGCGGCGCGTTGAGCGTGTAGACGGCGGGACCGAGTCCGATGGATCCGCCCGTGATGCTCGCCGTCAACGCGGTGGCGTCGCGGAGAACATCCACGTTGCGGTCCGAGTACGACGTGATCGAGGTGAAGGTCCGGCCGCCGCCCAGGTTGTAGGAGACGTTGACGTCGCCGAGAAGGAACTTGTCGTTGAACGGCTCGCGGAACTGGGTGAACTGCTCGCGATCGCCGAGCGTGACTTTCGGACGCGTGGTCGTGTAGGGATTCGCCAGGATGTTGAAGGCATCCTCCCGGTTCCAGCCGTTCATCTCCACCTTCTGATAGAGGATGCGCGGCGTAACGCTCAACTTGTCGTCCGGCTTGAGCAGGAACGAGAGGCGGGCACCGGTGCGGCTGCCGTCGTTGACGTCCTTGCTGACGCTCAGGTTCGGTTGTACGGCGTCGACGAAACCGCCGTAGCGGGTGTAGTAGCCGGCGAAGCGCAGGGCCGCGGTCGGGCTGAGCGCCGCATTCGTAGCCACCTTCAGGCTTCCGCCGATGCCGCCGCCGCTGATGGAACTGCCGGTGAATTCGCCGACCGTTTCCGATACGCCCAGCTTCGGCTGGTTGCTGATGTAGCGCACGGTGCCCGACAGTGAGCCCGATCCGAACAGCGTCCCCTGGGGTCCGCGCAGGACTTCAATGCGCGCCATGTCGAAAAGGTCGATGTCGGGCGTGAAGAGCGAGAGCGAGATGACCGATTCGTCGAGGTAGACGCCGACCTGCTCCTTGACGCCGGGCTGGTCGCGCACGATCTGGCCGGCCGATACGCCGCGCATGGCCACCTGGCTCTGCCCCGGGCCGAGGTTCTGCACGGTGAACCCGGCCACGTTGGCGGAGACGTCTTGGAGAGTTTCGGCGCCGCGGTCGCGAAGCTGCGATTCCGTCGGCGCGGCCACGGAGATCGGAACTTCCTGCACCGTCTCCTCGCGTTTCCGCGCCGTCACCACCATCTCTTCCGTGACTTTCGGCTTCTTGTCGTCCTCCGCTTTCTTTTCGGCAGGCGCCGGCGGTTTTGTCTCCTGCGCGAAGAGAGGAAGAGCGGGGATGGAAATAGTCAGGATCAAAACGCACAACGCGGCTCGCGTGACGAGACTCTTCATGATTTTCCCCCTTGATTCAATTCATCTTATGGATGAGGCCGCAATTGTGGGCTGAAGGGAGGAAGCGGTCAAGCGCCCGCGGTCGTACCGGAACTCGAGTTTCCGGTTGTCGAGGGTACTTTAACGGCCGTACTTTTCAAGCAGATGCTCGTGATACTCCTGAACGGCGTCACCATCAGGCGCGATGCCGATCAACCGCCGTACCGTTGGAGAGAACTTGTTCTCGTCTCCTTCACCTACCGGCAGAGCAGACAAAAAATGATTGACGAGCTGCGAGATGTTGGTGTTGTGCAGTTTGCTGTACTGCTTGCCGCGCTTCACCGCATCCGCGTCGAGAGATACGTTCTTCCTCTGTTTGGCCATTGCTCACCGTACGCGAATCGGAAAATCATTCTGTGCGCATGGATACCAACCGTCAATCATCTTCCCACTGCTTGCCCCGAATCCAGCGCATCGTCTATCCTCCGCGCTCGGCCGGCTGCCGGGGAATAGCATCGAAACTTGCTCCTGTTCGTGCCGGTCTAGTGCAGGCCCTTAGCTCAGTTGGTTAGAGCGCTACCTTGACACGGTAGAGGTCAGCGGTTCGAGTCCGCTAGGGCCTACCATGACGTCGATCGATCGCCGGCCACCGCCGGCGTTTTTTGTATGGGCCGAAAAGCACGCCAGAAATTGAGCCGCACCGCAGCCGAGGCCGTCGTCGCCGCCGCGGCGCCGGACGCTCCGCCGCCGATGCCGTGGGGCGCGCGCGACTGGACGATCGCGACGCTGCTCGTCGCGCTCACCTTCGTCGTCTTCGGCCAGGTGGCCACACACGCGTTCATCAATTTCGACGACGGCCAGTTCATCTACGAAAATCAGCATGTCCTCAATCGCGACCTGTCGTGGGCGCTGACGTCCGCGGACATCGGCTGGTATCCGCTGACGTGGCTCTCGCACATGCTCGACGTCAGCATGTGGGGACAGCGGGCCGGAATGCATCTCCTCTCCGGCGTTTTTCTGCACGCGCTCAGCGCGCTCCTGTTGTTCCTCGCGCTGCGTCAACTGACGCGCGCAGCATGGCCGTCCGCGTTCATCGCCGCGCTCTTCGCCATCCATCCGATGCACGTGGAGTCGGTGGCGTGGGCCTCTGAACGGAAGGACACGCTCTCGACGCTCTTCGCCATGCTCGCCCTCTGGCTCTACGCCCGCGCCCCACGGCGAATGCTCGGTCTGTCGATCGCTATGGCGCTTTCGCTGATGGCGAAGCAGATGTACATCACGCTGCCGTTCGTCTTTCTCCTGCTCGACGTCTGGCCGCTGAACCGCCTTCGCACGTTCGACGATTTCCGGCAACGCGCGATCGAGAAGGGGCCGCTGTTGATTCTCAGCATCGCAGGCGCTATCGCCGCGGTGATCGGACAGCGGCACTTGAACGCGATCCAGACGGCGCTGCCGATCGGCGATCGCATCGTCAATGCGCTCATCGCGTATGCGACCTACCTCGGCAAGCTCTTCGTCCCGATCAGGATGGCGCTGCCGTATCCGCTGGTACGCGCGTCCTTGAGCGCCGCGATTCTGTCGCTGCTGCTTCTCGCGGCGATCACAGTCGCGGTCTACGCCGCCCGCCGCGCCGCTCCCTACCTCGCCGTCGGCTGGTTCTGGTTCCTCGGCACGCTCGTTCCGGTCATCGGCATCATCGCGATCGGTACGCAATCGATGGCCGACCGCTACACCTACTTTTCCTACATCGGCCTCTTCATCGCACTCGCCTTCGGCGCAATCGAGCTTGCGGCGCGCTTCCGGATTCCGTCGCAGGCGCTGGCGGCGATGGCGGTCGTCGCGGTAGCGATATACGCGCTCGCGGCCATGCATCAGCTGCGCTACTGGAAGGATTCGGCGACGCTCTTCGCGCACACGCTCGACGTCACTTCCGACAACTCCACCGCCGAATATCTTCTCGGCCAGACGCTACAGGCCACGAAGCCTGATGAGGCGATGCCGCATCTGCAGCGCGCCATCGACCTGACCTTGCCCGCACTCAAAGCGCCTGACGCAAAAGCGCCCGATTGGCTTCCGCAAGCATACGTCGGCATGGGCACCGCGCTCATCATGAAGGCGCGCCCGATGTCCGACTCGCCCGTGCGAACGGCGCTGATCCGCGGCGCGATCACGAACAACCGCTACGCGTTGTCTCTCGATCCGAAAACGCCGCACGCCGCCAACAACCTCGCCGTCGCCACGCAGATGTTGCCGCACAATCCGCGGCAGGACGACTACGACCGCTATCTCGATGGCGGCACCAAACTCTCGCAGGCGGGCCGCTACGACGACGCGGTGAGTCAGTACCGCCTCGCGGCCGAGCTCTTCCCGCAATCGGTCGAAGCCCACATCTACCTCGGCCTCGGCCTACTCCAGGCAAACAAGCGTTCGGAAGGCGTGGCCGAGCTGCGCGCCGCCCAGAAAATCTCGCCCTCGGACGCGAATGACTTCCTCACGAACGCGCTGCGTATGCCGGCGAACCCGCGCAACCTCGACGCGTTCATCGCGCAGGCGGCGCAGTAGGCGCTACGCCACAAACTGCGCGACTGTCTCGCGAATCGCGCGGCGCACCGCTTCGTTGCTGCCCATCTTCGGCGTCCAGCCCAGGGTGGTCATGCGCGAGGTGTCGAGGCGGACTTTCGGCACGTCGCCGGGCCACCCGCGAGAACCGCCGGTACGCGTGATCTCGACCTTCGACGGATCGAGTCCCATCGCATCGATCGTCCATTCGGCGATCTGATTGACCGAGGTCCAGTCGGGCACCGCGAGGTTGTAACAGTTGACGAGATTCTTCGCGGCGGCGTGGCCGAACATCATCCCGTCGAGGCAGTCTTCGACGTGCACGTACGGCTTCGACTGCGTGCCGTCGCCGAGGATTTCGAGGCGGGTCGGATCGCGCTGCAGTTTGAGGACAAAATCGTGGATGACGCCGTGCGTCGGATAACCGCCAACGATATTGCCGAAGCGGAACATCCAGCACTTCATCTGATAGCCGGCCGCAAATGCGCTGATCAGCGTCTCGCAGGCAATCTTGCTGGCAGCGTAAAACGAGATCGGAAAAAGCGGTCCGTAATTTTCCGGCGTCGGAAGAATCGCCGGCTCGCCGTAAATCGCGCCGCTGCTGGAGAAGATGAGTTGCTTTGTACCTGCGACGCGCATCGCCTCGAGGAGGTTGTAGGTGACGAGCGTGCCGCCCTTCAGATCGAAATCGGTGTAGCTGGTGCCGTAACTGATGTCGCTGTTCGCCGCGAGATGCCACACCAGCTCCGGACGCAGCCGCTGAAAAAGCGCCACGACGCGGTCGCGGTCGAGCAGATCGAATTCGTGAAACGTAAATCCCGGCTTCTCCAGCGAACGCGCCACGTACTCACGCTTGCCGAGAAAAAAGTTGTCGATGCCGTGGACTTCGTGGCCTTGCCCAAGGAGGCGTTCGAGAAGATTGGTAGCAATGAATCCGGCCGCGCCGGTGACGACGATTCGCATGTGGTCAGTAGATTAATCGACTAATCCACTCTTCGTTCGCTCCAGCTCTTCCGGCGTGCCGATGTCGAAAAAGTTGAGATCGACGATTTCGCATGCGAGCCGGCGCTCGGCGGCGAGTCGCGGAAAGATCGACTCTTCGAACGAACAGGCGCCGGAGGGCGGGAGCAGGTCGATTACAGAGGCCGGCATCAGCGAAAAGCCGGCGTCGATGTAAGGCAGGTCGGGCTCACGTTTGTCGAAACGGATGATGCGATCGCCGTCGACGTCCGCGTTGCCGTTCGTTCGCCGCGGATAAACGGCCAGGCACGGTTCGTCATGCGCGGACACGAAACGGTCGTAGTCGAAGTACCGCAGCACGTCGCCGTAAGTCATCACGAACGTGTCTCCGAGCAGCGCGCGCGCCTCGCGGATCGCGCCTCCGGTGCCGATCGGCTCTGTTTCGCGGCTGCAAGTGATGTTTACGCCGAACCGTTTCCCATCCCCGAAATGCTCTTCGATGACCTCGGCGCGGAATCCGGTCAGAAGGACGATGTCGCGCAGCCCACGTCGTGCGAAGGAGTCGATGACGCGCTCGAGGTATGGCCGTCCGTTGATCGGGATCATCGGCTTGGGAAGGCCGCGAGCCAGATCGCCGAGGCGCGTGCCGAAGCCGCCGGCGAGGATGGCTACCTTTGGGAGTTGTGGCGCTGTCATCCTGAGCCGCCGAAGCGCCGAAGGCGAGGAGGGCGTGAGGAAATCGTTAGCGCGACGCGGCTTGTGACATCAGCCGCTGCATCCAGCCAAAGCACCGACAAGAGTGTCTGTGCCACACTCGCTCTCCGCCGCAGCAGCACTCCCGCAATTGGCAGGATCAATGTGGCACAGACACTCTTGTCTGTGCCGGTGAGGCTCGGGACCATTGAGGAGATCAACGGCGCGCTTCGCGTCGATCTGGTTGCGCGCGAAGGCGCGCTCAGCAATCCAGCCCCGCGCTCGGCGCGGGGAAACGGATTGCGAACAAGGTCGCGGCCGCGGAGGCGGCCACCAGAAAATGCTCCAGCCGCGCGAGTTCTTGTGGCGGCCGCCTGCGCGGCCGCCGATCCGTGCGCGCGTCCCGAACCCCGCGCCAAGCGCGGGGCTGCATTGTCCCGCGCGCCTTCGCGCGCAACCGGTTGCGCGCGAAGAGCGGTGATTTCCTCACAACCTCTCAGGATGACCGTCACTTTCTCCGAACCTGCCGCGCGCGCCACAGCCTCTTGAACGTCCACACAGTCGAGTTCCAGCGCTGCAGCGTCGATGCGCCGATGCGGTCGCGGTATTCGATCGGGATCTCGGCGACGCGGTAGCCCATGCGGAACGGCACGACCAGCATGTCCACCGGCAGCGCCGGGCCATTTGGATCCCACGTCACCTTTTCGAGCATCGACTTGCGATACGCGCGCATACCGCTGTGCACATCCGTCGTGCGGATTCCGTGGAGCAGCCGCGCGGTCCACGCGAAGATGCGGTTGGCAAGGTAGTTCGCGAAGGGCATTGCCTTCGGCCTCTTCGCCAGGCGCGTGGCGTTGACGAGGTCATAGCCGTCATCGATCAGAGAGACGAGGGTCGGAATCCTTTCGACGGGATACGTGTCGTCACAATCGAGCGTGATGACGATGTCGCCGGCGGCATCGCGCACAGCACGGTCCATCGCCGGACCGTAGCCTTTCGGCGGGAACTGTTTGAAGACGCGGCAGCCGAGCTCGGTGGCGATTTCCGCCGTCCGGTCCTTGCTCGAATCGACGAGAAAAATCTCCGCATCGGGCACGACGCCGCGGATGTCGCCGACGACTTTCGCGACGGCGCGCTCCTCGTTGAGCGTAATCATGGAGATGGTGAGTTTCATACGTAGTCAGTGGCTAGTGGTCAGTGGTCAGGGGCCACTGCTTTCCTTGCTTCGAAAATCATCTGGAACGCGAGCGCGCCGGGCCAGGCGGAGGCGATCACGCGCTCGATCGGGTAGATCGTTTTCAGGTACAGCTTGTACGGGCGCGATTCGAGGAGCGCCGACGGATCGTGCGAGTCGGTTGCGCCACCGCCGAGAAGCTTTTTCGCGAGTGGAACGAACGGGCGCACGAGGCCGGGATTGTACGTGCGGCGGACGATTTCGAGTCCTGTCGATTCGATCATCTCGCGGGCTGTGCGGCGCGTGAAAAATCGGAGATGCGTGCGATCGAGGACGCCCGTCTCCTCGTATTGAAACCGGCCGAGGAGGAGGTTGAGACGCACCGACCAGAGGCCGATGTTCGGCAGCGAGACAATCACGCTCCCGCCATCCTCGAGAAGATCGAGGTAGCCGCGCAGCACGCCGATCGGCCAGGCGAGATGTTCGAGGACATCCGCGAAGATGATGACGTCGAAGCGCCGGCCGGCGAGCGGATGATTTTGCAGGTCGGCATGAATGACTTCGCTCACGCGCGTACGCGCCACCGCGACCGCCTCGGCGCTTGACTCGATTCCGGTGACGCGATTGCCGCGCTTCTCGATGTGTTGCGACGTCGTTGCGAATCCGCAGCCGACATCGAGAACGTCGAGGTTTTTGCGTCCGCCCCACAGCCGGAGCAAGCCCCAGTTGACGTCCTCGAAGTATTGGTAGTTTTTCGATTCGTACATCGACTCCGAACTTTACGGCAATTCGACGTTTCTACTGTCATCCTGAGCCGCCGGAGTCATGTAGCCGAAGGCGCAATGCCGGAGGACGGTCGAAGGATCCCCGGCTGGTAACCAAGGGCGGGCGGCGGATCGAGCAA
>DATART010000149.1:0-4428 GCA_036264035.1 Thermoanaerobaculia bacterium
TGCTAGATGACGTCGAGAAACGCAGCTTTCGTTACTTCTGGGACCTCGCCGATCCGCACACGCAGCTCGTTCCCGACCGCTGGCCGACGCCGTCGTTCTCCAGCATCGCCGCCGTCGGATTCGGACTGACGGCGTACGGCATCGGCGCGGAGCGCGGCTACGTCACGCGCGAGGCGGCCGCCGAGCGCACGCGCGCCACGCTGTACTCCCTGTTGGCGATGAAACAGGGTCCCGAGGCGCGTGGCGTTTCGGGGCATCACGGGTTCTACTACCACTTCCTCGACATGAAGAGCGGCGAGCGTTTCGAGACCGTCGAGTTGTCGACGATCGACACCGCGCTGCTCGTCGCCGGCGCGCTCTTCGCGCAGTCATACTTCGATCGCGATACGCCGGCCGAGGCTGCGATCCGGCGTGATGCGGAAACGTTGTATGAGCGCGTCGAGTGGACGTGGGAAGAAGTTCGGCCGCACGCGGTGAGCATGGGCTGGACGCCGGAGAACGGATTTCACACGTACGACTGGCGCGGCTACAACGAAGCGATGATCCTGGTGGTGCTCGCGCTCGGATCGCCGACGCATCCGGTCGAACCCGAGGCGTGGCAGACGTATCACTCGACCGACAAATGGGGGGCGGTGTACGGCCAGCAGTTCGTGCAGTTCGCGCCGCTGTTCGGCCATCAGTACTCCGAGGTCTGGATCGATTTCAGAGGCATCCGGGAGCCGGTGATTGCGACGTACGGCATCGACTGGTTCGAGAACTCGCGGCGAGCGGTGCTCGCGCAGCATGCGTACGCGGTCGCGAATACCGGCGGCTGGCGCGACTACGGCGGCCGGATCTGGGGCTTATCCGCGTGCGACGGTCCGATGGACGCGGCCGTGACGATCGATGGACGGCGCCGCGAGTTCCATTCGTACACCGCGCGCGGCGTTGCGGAGAACGACATCCGCGACGATGGGACGATCGCTACGACCGCGGCGGCGTCATCGATCGCCTTCGCGCCCGAGCTTGCGATTCCGGCAATACGCGAGATGTCGACGCGCTATGGCACGAACCTCTATTCGCAATATGGTTTTCTCGACGCGTTCAACCCGACGCTGCGAACGACGGAGAAGCTCAAGCACGGGCGCGTCGATCCATCACAAGGTTGGTTCGACATCGACTACCTCGGCATCGATGAGGGTCCGATCGTGGCGATGATCGAGAATCACCGGAGCGAGTTGGTGTGGAAGACGATGGCTCGGAATCCACACGTGATCCGTGGATTGAAACGCGCCGGCTTCAGCGGCGGCTGGCTGGCCGGTAAGTAAAAGCAAATGTTGAATGTTGAATGTTCAATGTTGAATGTTGAATGTGAGCCCAAGGCCGAGGCCAAGCGCAGCCGCATTCAACATTCAACATTCAACATTGAACATTCAACATTCGTCTTTCTGATCGCGCTGCTGATCGCCGGTTGCTCGGCACAGCCTCGCGACAACAAAGAACCTCTCGAATTCTGGGCGCTCGGCAGTGAGGGTGAACTCGTGCAGAAGATGATCCCGGAGTTCGAGCGGCGCAATCCCGGCATTCATGTCGTCGTCCAGCAGATTCCGTGGAGCGCGGCGCACGAGAAACTGCTCACCGCGTATGTGGGGGAGTCGACGCCCGACGTTTCGCAGATGGGCAATACGTGGATGCCGGAGTTCGTCGCCATCCGCGCGCTCGATGATCTGGGATCGCTGCCGGCAAGCTCGCCGGTCATCAGGCAGAGCGACTACTATCCCGGCATCTGGGCGACGAATGTCGTCGGCGGGACGCTGTACGGAATCCCGTGGTACGTCGACACGCGCGTGCTTTTTTATCGCAGCGACATCCTCGCTTCCGTCGGGTTCCCGCACGGGCCGCGCACGTGGGCGGAGTGGCGCGAGGCGATGACGCGCATTCGCGATCAGAAAAAGAGCCGGTGGGGGATTCTGATCCCGACGAACGAGTACGAGCCGATGACGGTGCTCGCGTTTTCGGCGCATTCGCCGCTGCTGAATGCGGACGGCACGCGCGGCGCGTTTTCAAAGCCGCAATTCGCGGACGCGTTCAACTTCTACGTCAGCTTTTTCCGCGATGGGTTCGCACCCAAGGTGAGCAATAGCGAGATCGCGAACCTCTATCAGCAGTTCGCGCAGGGCGAGTTCGCGATGCACATCACCGGGCCGTGGAACGTCGGGGAGTTCCGCCGCCGGCTGCCGCCGGAGATGCAGGACAAGTGGGCCACCGCGCCGCTGCCGGCACATGACGCGAGCGAGCCGACCGGGATTTCGATTGCGGGCGGAGGAAGTCTGGTCGTCTTCCGCGCGTCGAAACACAAAGCCGCTGCCCGCAAGCTGATCGAATTTCTGTCCGAGCCGCAACAGCAGGTGCGCTTCTACGAACTGACGGGCGATCTTCCGGCGCGCCGCAGCGCGTGGAGCTCGCCGGTGCTGGCGAACGACACGCGATTCGCCGCGTTTCGCGTTCAGTTCGAGCGCGTCGCGCCGCTGCCGAAAGTGCCGGAGTGGGAGCAGATCGCGACCGCGATTTATGACCGGGGAGAGGCGGCGGCGAGGGGCGCGGTGCCGCCGAACGTCGCCCTTCGGCAACTCGATGTCAGGGCGGATGAGCTGCTGGAGAAGCGGCGCTGGATGCTGAGAGGCAGGGACGAGGGACGAGGGACGAGGGAGGGAAGCAGGGACGAGAGACGAGGGGCGGGAGAGATTGTCGTTGTGGATCGCCGAACTTCGATCCGGCTGCGTCACTCCCGCGTCCCTCGTCCCTCGTCCCTGCTTCACCTCCCTGTTTCACCATGAAGAACCGCGAATCCCGGGCCGCCCTGCTTTTCCTGTCACCGGCGATCGTGATTCTGTCGCTGTTTTTCTTTGCGCCCGTCATCGCCGGATTTCTCCTCAGCGTCACCGACTTTGATCTCTACACGCTCGGCGACGTACACAACGTTCGCTTCGTCGCGCTGCGCAACTACCGCGAGCTGCTCGCCAACCCCGTGTTCTGGACCGCGTTCGGCAACACGCTTTATTTCGCGCTCGTCGGCGGACCACTTACCGTCGCCGTATCGCTCTTCGCGGCGCTCCTGGTCAACTCGAAACTGACGCGATGGAAGGCGGCGTTCCGGACCATCTACTTCGCGCCGGTCGTCACCACGCTCGTGGCGGTCGCGCTCGTGTTCAAGTACCTCTACCAACCGCGATTCGGCCTCATCAACATCGCCCTCGGCGCGCTGCATCTGCCGCAGCCGGACTGGCTCGGCGATCCGCATTACGCCATGCCTGCCATCATCCTGCTCGCGGTGTGGAAGGGCTTCGGTTACACGATGATCATCTTCATCGCCGGCCTGCAGAACATCCCCGAGGAGTTGTACGAGGCGGCCAGACTGGATGGGGCGGGGCAGTGGGGACAATTCCGGCACGTCACGCTGCCGATGCTCGGACCGACGTTTCTCTTCGTCGGCGTCGTCGTCGCCATCGGGCAGTTGCAGATCTTCGCCGAGCCGTACGTCATGACCCAGGGCGGGCCGCTGAACAAGACGCTGACCATCGTCATGATGATGTACCAGCAGGGATTCAAATTCTGGAGGATGGGCTACGCGGCGTCGGTGGCGTTCATCCTCTTCCTCGTCATCGGCGCGGCCACGCTGGTGCAGATGCGCATGGGGGAGAAGCGATGACGCGCCGCGGCAGTTCGGTGGTGCTGCACGCGCTGCTGATCGCCGGCGGACTGCTGACGCTGTTTCCGTTGCTGTGGATGCTCTCCGCATCGTTCATGGTCAACGGCGAGGCGACCACGTTCCCGCCGCACCTCGTGCCGCATGCATTCACGCTGGGGCAGTACAGGGCGCTGTTCGGCAGACTCAATATCGGCCGCGCATTTCTGAGCAGCGCCATCGTCGCGTCGACCGTCACCGTCTCCTCGGTGCTCTTCGGATCGATGGCCGGCTACGCATTCGCCAAGCTCCGTTTCGGAGGACGCGAGCGGATGTTCGGCTTCCTCCTCACCGCGATCATCGTGCCGCCGCAGGTTGGGATGCTGCCGCTCTTCCTGCTGATGAAGAACCTGCATCTCGTCAATACCTACTGGGGCGTGATCATCCCGTCGATGGTGACCGTGTTCGGCATCTTCCTGATCCGCCAGTTCATGCTGTCCGTGCCGCAGGAGTTGCTCGAAGCAGCGCGCATCGATGGCGCCGGGGAGTTCCGCATCTACTGGTCCGTAGTGATGCCGCTGGCGCGTCCGATCCTGGCCACGCTGGCGACGTTCATGTTCATGTCGACCTGGAACGATTTCATGTGGCCGCTGATCATCCTTTCGAACCAGTCGCACCACACGCTCCCCGTGGCCCTCGCCAACCTCCTCGGCGAGCACGCGCTCGACGTGGAGCTGATGATGGCCGGCGCGGTGATTACCGTG
>DATART010000153.1:0-3584 GCA_036264035.1 Thermoanaerobaculia bacterium
CCCGAGATCTTCGGCAAACCCCTTCACGCGCAAGTTCAAATCGACACCACCGATTCCATCAGCTAACACTCTCATCTACTAGTGGTTACGACAATGACCAGGCAAGTTAACCGGACAGCAGTGATGTTGAATGTTGAATGAGAAAGCCGGCATCCCGACATTCAACATTCAACATTCAACATTCAACATTCCGCTTCCCCATCGGTCGCCCGCTTGCGCTGCCGCGCGCCGCAATACAATCCGCCGCCATGAAACGAATCGCCGTGCTCGCTGTTCTGTCCACCCTCCTGCTCGCCTGCCCAAAGCGCGAAAACGATACGGGCGCAGCCAACAGACAACCGACAACAAAGGCATTCAAGGTCGGCCTCCTCACCACCGGCTCCATCAACGACGGCGGCTGGAACGCCATCGCCTATGAAGGCTTGCAGCAGATTCACAAACAGCTCGGCGCCGAGATCTCGAATCAGGAAACGAAGACGCCCGCCGAATTCGAGGAAGGCTTCCGCTCCTACGGCGCGAAAGGATTCGATCTCGCCTTCGGCCACGGCTTCGAGTTTCAGGACGCGGCCCTCAAAGCCGGCAGGCAGTACCCGAAGACGGTCTTCATCACCACATCCGGCAGCTCGGTCGCGCCGAACGTCTCGCCTATGGTCTTCCAACTCGAACAGGCCACCTACCTCGTCGGCGTGATCGCGGCGCGCGAGTCGAAAACCGGCAAGGCCGGCCTGGTCGGCGGCATCAACCTGCCGTCGATCGCATCGACGTTCCTGGCGTTCAAAGCCGGCGCGCAATCGGTCAACCCGAAGTTCGAGGTGAAAGTGATCTACACCGGCAACTTCGACGACGTCGGCGCCGCCAAGCTGGCGACGCTTTCGCTCATCAACGCCGGCTGCGACTTCATCTTCCACCAGGCCAACGAAGCCGGCCGCGGCGTTTTCCAGGCCTGTCAGGAACGCAAGATCCGCTGCTTCGGCTCGAACAAAAACCAGAACGACATGGCCCCCGACGTCATCGTCGCCTCAGCCGTCCTCGACGTCCCCGCCGCGATCGTCCATATGGCCCGGCTGGTCCACGATCATCAATTCAAACCGCAGGTTTACTGGCTCGGCATGCACGACAACATCGTCTCGCTGGTCTGGAACGACACATTGAAAACGACGCTCTCGCCGAAGACCGTCGCCGAGGTGTCGCGCATCGAGTCGGACATCCGATCCGGCAAATTCGAAGTCCCCCGCGGCAAGTTCTAAGGCTTTTCTCCGCGTCCCCGCGTCTCCGCGTGAAACCCGTTCCCATGCGCCTATCGCACATCACGAAACATTTCGGCGCAAACAAAGCCGTCGACGACGTTTCGCTCGAATTTAACGCAGGCGAGATCGTCGGCCTCGTCGGAGAAAACGGCGCGGGAAAAACCACGCTGATGTCCATCGCCGCCCGCGAGCTGACCCCCGACACCGGCACGATCGACGACCGTGCGACCGTCGGAGTCGTCCACCAGCACTTTCTCCTCGTCAACGAATTCACCATCGCCGAGAACCTCGCGCTGTCGATGTGGGGCCGCGATCCGGTCGAGATCATTCGCAGCTGCGGCATCGAACTCCGCGGCGTTCATCGCCGTGTCGCCGATCTCTCCGTCGGCGAGAAATCGAAGCTGGAGCTGATCAAAGCCATCGCTGGCCATCCCCAATTTCTGATCCTCGACGAGCCGACGTCCGTCCTCGCGCCGGCCGAAGCGCGCGAGCTGTTCGACGTCATGCGGCGGCTTGCCGCGGACGGGGTCACCGTCGTCTTCATCAGCCACAAAGTCCCCGAGGTGTTGGAAGTGGTGACGAGGATCGTGGTCATGCGGCGCGGACGGGTCGTCGTCGACGGCGGCGCGATGAGCGCGGAGCAGCTGGCCGAGGCGATGGTCGAGCGGCGATCGCGCGAAGCCGTTACGGCGGCTCGCGCGATTCGCGGCGAAGCGGCGCTGAAACTCGACGCACTCGAAGTGCATGCCGGCGAAATCGTGGCCATCATCGGCGTGGCTGGCAACGGCCAATCCGAGCTCGCCGCCAAACTGCGCGACACGCTTCGCGGACGGATCGCGCACATCCCCGAAGATCGCGCACGCGACGGATTGATCGCAGAAATGACCATCGCGGAGAACATCGCCCTCGCCGAGCCGCGCTGGAGTCCGCGCGCCGCCGCGCGCCGCGCCGCGGAACTGATCGAACGATTCGACATCCGCGCGCAGTCGCCGCTGCAGCGCGCCGGATCGCTTTCCGGCGGCAATCAGCAGAAGGTCATCCTCGCGCGTGAGCTGGAGCGAAGACCCGAGATCATCATCGCCGCCGAACCGACGCGCGGCCTCGATATCGAAGCGACGCGTTTCATTCACGACGAACTGCGCGCTGCCGCCGCCCGCGGCGCCGCCACCCTCCTCATCACCTCCGACCTCGACGAAGCCTTCGCCCTCGGCGACGCCATCCACGTGATTTATCGCGGAGTGTTGAGCGCGCGAATGACGCAGGATGAAGCGGCTGAGCGCGCGCCGGCGCTCATGGCGGGCGTGGGGGGTGGGGAGTGGGGAGTGGGAGCGCGGCAATGAAACTTCGCCGAACGCTCCCACCCCCCACCCCCCACTCCCCACTCCCAAAACTCGCCATCGCTTCACTTGCCGCAATCGCAGCAATCGCGCTGCTCGCCTTGACTGGCATCGCCTTCGGACACTCGCCACGCGAGCTGCTCTCGATCCTCATCAGCGGATCGGTCGGCTCCAATTTCGCGCTGCAGGGGACGCTGCTGAAATCGATCCCGCTGCTGCTGACAGGCCTCAGCGTTGCGATCGCGTTTCGCGCCGGCGTCTGGAACATCGGCGGCGAAGGACAGTTCCTGGCCGGCGCCCTCGGCGCATTTCTCGCCGCGCGCTACGGAATGTTCGCGGCAATCGCCGCATCGCTGATCGCCGGCGCGCTCTGGGCGTTGATCGCCTCGGCCATGCGTCTCTGGCGCAACGCACCCGAAGTGCTGACGACGATCCTGCTCAACTTCATCGCCATCCATCTGCTCGGATACGCCGTCAACGGTCCACTTCAGGAAGCGAGCGGCAAGTATCCGCAAAGCGACGCGATTCCCACCTCCGCCATGTTGCCAATGCTCGGCGATTTGCACGCGGGAATCGTCCTCGCCGTTGCCGCCGCGATCGCCGCATGGTTCCTGCTGTATCGAACCGCGGAAGGACTTCGCCTGCGCGCCAGCGGATTCAATCGCAGCGCCGCGAAGTGGGCGGGGATCAATGTCGACGCTCAACTCGTCCGCGCGATGGCGATCTCCGGAGCGATGGCCGGGCTCGCCGGCGGCATCGAGCTTCTCGGCGTGACCCACCGTCTCTTCGAACGCTTCGCCGCCGGATACGGCTACGCCGGAATCGCGGTCGCCCTTCTCGCGCAACTCCACCCGCTCGGCACCCTCGCCTCGGCATTCTTCTTCGGCGCGCTCACCACCGGCGCCGGCGAGCTGCAGCGCACCGCCGGGATCTCGTCCACCGTCGCGACATTCGGCCAGGCGATCGTGATCCTGGTGATGATCGTCTTCACGCGGCGGCG
>DATART010000156.1:0-8754 GCA_036264035.1 Thermoanaerobaculia bacterium
CCCGAGATCTTCGGCAAACCCCTTCACGCGCAAGTTCAAATCGACACCACCGATTCCATCAGCTAACACTCTCATCTACTAGTGGTTACGACAATGACCAGGCAAGTTAACCGGACAGCAGTGATGTTGAATGTTGAATGAAGATGCGGCGCATCGCGAACTCGTTCAACATTGAACATTCAACATTCAACATTCAACATTTACAATCGCTTCATTCAGTGAAGCGGTCTCTAACCATCATCCTCCTGCTCTTCGCCGCGGCAACAACCCGCGCAGACGACCGTCCCGAATATCGCGCGTATTGGGTCGATACGTTCCGCACGCCGTTCGCGACGAAAGTCGACGTCGAGCGGATCGTCGACGCCGCGGTCGAGAGCAATGCGAACGCGTTGTTCGTCCAGGTGCGGCGGCGCGGCGATGCGTGGTATCTCGACGCCGCGGAGCCGATGGCCGAGGCGATGGACGGCACGTTCGATCCGCTGCGCGCATTGCTTGATGCTGCCCACGCGCGGGGCATCGAGGTTCATGCGTTCGTCATCGTCGGCGCGATCTATCACGGCGATCCGAAACACGACCCGCTTCCTCGCGATGCGCGGCATGTGTTTCTGCAACACTTCTGGGACGCGAAGGCGAAACGGCCGTATCGCGGCGCGCGCCAGTGGGGAACGAAGACGAGCAAGGGCCGCTATCCATTCTCGTCCGACTGGTACGTCGACCTCGGGCATCCCGCCGCGGCGGCATACACGGCCGAGGTGCTGCTGCATCTGGTTCGCGCGTACGACGTCGACGGCATTCACCTCGATCGCGTGCGCTATCCGGAGTCGCCGCATGGCGACGTTGGCTACAACGAGACGAGCGTGGCGCGGTTCCGTGCGCGCTACGGCCGCGCGCCGCGCGCGAACGATCCGCTCTGGAACGACTGGCGCCGCGAGCAGGTCACAGCCTTCGTTCGGCGGCTCGCCCTCGGCGCAAAAGCGATCCGGCCATCGATCACGATCTCCGCCGCGCTCATCGCATGGGGATCGGGTCCGGGAGCCAACCACGGATTCACGAACACCGACGCGTATCGCGTCGCGTTTCAGGATTGGGAATCGTGGCTGCGCGAAGGGATCATCGATCTCGCCAGCCCGATGCTCTACAAGCGCGAACATGCGGCGGTGGAGCGGAAGCAGTTCGATGACTGGCTGCAATTCGTCGTTACGACCGCGCACGCGAACGGGCGCGCGGCCGTGCCCGGCATCGGCGCGTATCTGAACTCGATCGAGGGGACGCTGCGCCAGTCGCGGCGGGCACGCGAGGCGACCGCGGACGGCATCCTCTTCTTCGCGATGGGCGACACGAAGCCGTGGTCGATCCTCGCCAACAGCACGAACAACGCGGTGCGTCAGAATCCGTACGCGCTGCCGGTGGCCGGCGTCTTCACACCGAAGCGGCCGAATGAGGAGTTCTTCGCGGCGCTGCGCACGAGCACGGCCACGGACGGACGAACGCCGTTCGAAAAAATCGAACATCCGCTTTTTGCAGCGACGACACCGCCACCGCGCCGTCCGGAGCCGGCGACAGGCGCGGTCATGGGATCGATCGATGGCGATGGAACGCTCGTCTCGATCGAGTCGCTTGCAACGCACGAGACCCGGACGACGCATACCGACGGCAGCGGATTCTTCGGCATGCTCGGACTGGCTCCGGGCGAATACCTGGTGGTGGCCGGAGGCAAATCGTCCGCGGTGATCGTGAGCGCGGGACGCGTCAGTTTTATGGCGGCGAAGCCGCAACCGTAGCCCACAGCGCGCGGAGGCGCGCAAAACAATGCAGCCCCGCGCTCGGCGCGGGGTTGGCGGGGTCGTGAGGACATTGCGGCCGCGGAGGCGGTCGCCACAAACTTCACGCCGCGCGAACCTGCAGCGGCCGCCTCCGCGGCCGCACATCCTGGATCGCCATCCGTCCCCGCGCCAAGCGCGGGGCGGGCTTTTGATGCGCGCCTCCGCGCGCGACGGCTAGCTCCCGGATAGAATCGTTACCATGTCCGAACTCGATCCATCCGTGCAGCGCGAGCTCGATGCGCTCGCCATTCCGCACGAGGTCCTCGATTGCAATCCGGAATGGGCGGATACCGACGTCTTCTGCGCGAACTACGACATCCCGCGCGAGAACGCGGCGAACACCATCCTCGTCGCGGCAAAAACGGAGCCGCGGCAGTACATCGCCTGCCTCGTCACGGCCACGATGAAGCTCGACGTCAATCACAAGATCAGCAAATTGATCGGCATCAAACGGTTGTCGTTTGCCTCGGCCGACGAGACGAAAGAGTTGACCGGGCAACTGATCGGCGGCGTCACGGTGTTCGGACTCCCGGAGTCGATTCCGCTCTACGTCGACGAGCGGGTCATGGAGCGTGAGTACGTCATCGTCGGCGGCGGCAATCGCTCCACGAAGATCAAGCTCGCTCCCGAGCATCTCCTCAAGCTGCCGCGGGCAACGGTCGCGGACATCGCCGTGCCGCGGCAATAGCCATCCAATTCAGCGGGAGGCGCGTATTCTCTGCAAACAGCGGGAGGAGAGAAAATGAAAATCAGCATCGTTGCAGTGGGTATCTGTCTATTGACCGTGGCCGCGTTCGGCCAGAGCAATCCCAAATTGAAGGAGCTGGAGCCGTTCGTCGGAACGTGGCAGTGCAGCGGGACGACGTTCGCATCGCAGATGGGACCGGAGCACGCCACGAAAGGCAACGTCACCGGCGCGTGGATCCTTGACGGATCATGGGTCGAGGTGCGGTACACCGAGACCAAGGCTCCGAAGAATCCGCATCCGTACGCGGTGCGCATGCTGCTGAGTTACGACGACCAGCCGAAGGCGTTCGTCTCCGGCGCGGTCGACAACATGCGCGGCTATTCGGTCGAGCAGGCGCCGGGCTGGGCGGCGGACAAGATGACGTTCGACGGCATGATGCACGCCGGCGGTGCCGCGATGAAGTCGCGCGACATCTTCACGAAAGTCGGCAAGAACGAGATTCTCCACGAGTCCGAGCTGGAGATGAACGGCAAGTGGGTGAAGCTCGATAAGGAAAGCTGCAAGCGCTGATCGGATCATCGGCGGCGCCGGCAAATCGCTGGCGCTGCCACCAGTCCTTGACGGCGCACTACTACAAATGTAGTATTCGCCATGGCCAAAGAGCGCATCGCACTGACGAAGTTCGAGACCGAGGTCATGAGAGCGCTCTGGCGGCTCGGCGAAGCGACCGTGCGCGAGCTGCAGTCCGCCATCGATCGCGACGAACAGCCCGCGTACACGACCGTGCAGACGATCGTGCAGCGCCTGGAGCAGAAAGGCGCCGTCCGCCGCACGCGAAAGGCCGGTAACGCCTTCTTCTTCGAGCCGGTCATTACACGGAAATCCGTTTACCGCCGGCTCGTCGAGGAGCTGCTCGATCTCATCGGCGGCTCGCAGCCGCTCGTGGCGCACCTCGTCGAAACGGGGAAGCTGTCGATCGATGATCTGAAGGCGGTCGAGAAGGCGGCGAAGAGGAGCGGCAAATGATAATCGCGCACCTGCTCGAATCGACGCTGCTGCTCGCATTGGCAATTCTCATCGCGCACATCCCGCGGCTGGCAGCGCGGACGCGTTACGCGATCGTCTTCGCGGCGCTGATGAAGTTCGCGATTCCGTCGGCGATCGTGCCGCGGATTCTTGCGGCGCTCGGAATCGATCTGGCGGGAATGACGGGGACGATCGTGATTACGGCGCTGGGGCCGCTCACGGCGACGCCTCTGCCCCAGCGATCAGCAGCCATCTGGCCGATAGCAGCGGCGGGCGTGTGGGCGGCGATCGCGATCGCACTTCTGGCGCGGTCGTTCGTGCGCGGCCGAGCGGCACAGCGCCGCGCGCTTGCAAACGCGATCGAGGCCGACGAGGGCAACCTCACGGCACTCGCGCATGCTCGCCAGCGCGCAGGCGTGAAGAAAGCGATACGGCTGGTGCGTTCGCCATCGGTCGCGACGCCGGCAACGGTCGGCTTGCTTCGCTCGATTATCGTCATTCCGACACGCACGAACCTTGCGGGCGCTGAGCTGGAAACGATCCTCACGCACGAATGCGCGCACGTCGCACGACGGGATAATCTTCTCAGCGTCATCGAATCGATCGCCGGCGGAGCGCTCTGGTTTCATCCGCTGGTCTGGATCGCGCGCCGCGTCCTCGATGCCGCTCGCGAAGAAGCGTGCGACGCCGTCGTCATCTCCTCCGGCCACAGCGAGACCTACATCAACGCCCTCGGCAAAGTGTGCGGCGCCGCCATCGCGCCGCGCGCCGCCGGAATCTCGTGCATTGTCAGCAACACGATCCAGGAAAGGATGAACGCCATCATGCGATTCGGAACCCGCCGTCTCCTCCCCCACCGGGCCATTACCGCCGCCGTCATCGCGCTGATGGCAATCGTGACGTTCGGAACCGGAGTCGCGAAAGCGCTGCCCCGGCCGGCGGCAGCCACGGATACCGCCTCGCGCTACGAAGTGCGCGCCAGCATGACGCGCGACGTTGCATCGAATTTCGTCTTCAACGTCACTGTACGAAATCGCGAGACCGGCGAAGTCACGACCTCGCACTTCCAGTCGCCGCCCGATGAGACGTACACGAAGAAGTGGGACTCCGTGGACAAGAACGGCGTCGAGCAGGAGACCTTCATTCGCGCCATCGGCCGCGGCGACGGCACGGCGACCGTCAACATCGACATTAAAGGTGAGCCGCCGGTCGTGATCCGGATCGTCCCGAAGAAGGCGAGCGCGAAGTCATCGTCCGACGACCCGATCTCGCTCAATCTCAAGGACGCCGAGATTCACGACGTCCTGCGCACGTTCGCACAGCTGACAAAGATGAACATCGCCATCGCGCCAGGCGTGACCGGTGTAGTGACCGAAGATCTTTATGAGATCCCGTGGACGGAAGCGCTGGACAAGCTCCTCGACGACGCGAACCTGCAACAGAAGCGCGTCGGCAACACGATCTACATCCACCGCAAGTGACGCTGCTAGAATCGCCCGAATGGCCCTTGCACCGCGGCAGACGCGGTTCCTCCTCGTCTTCGCGGTATTGCTGATCGCCTTCTACGCCATCATCACGATCGGGTGGGTCGACACGAATGTCGTGTTGCCATTCACCAGCGCGCTGGCCCGCGTTTCGGGCGCGGCGCTGAACCTGATTCATGAGCCGGTGCATGTCGACGGGACAGTCATCGCCGGCTCGCGGTTCGCGGTCGACATCCGCGGCGGCTGCAACGGACTGGAGGCGGTCGTGTTCGTCGCCGCCGCCATGCTGGCGTTCCACGCGCCCATCCGGAAGCGCATCATCGGCGCGCTCGCAGCGGCCGTCATCCTGGAAGCGCTGAACGTGATCCGGATCGCCTCGCTCTACCTCCTCGGCGTGTACCACCGCAGCGTCTTCGAAACGTTCCATCTCGCGGTGTGGCAGACGCTCATGTTCGGGGCGGCGGTCTTCCTCTTCCTCATCTGGACGTCGCGAGTGACACCGCGCAATGCTCCTTCGAGCACTTAGGTTTCTGGCCGGCCTCGCACTCGGAGTGTGGATCTGGTGGGCTGCAACGCCGGCCTACAACTACGTCCTTGCACCATCGACGCAACTCTTGCTGCATGTCGATCGGCGGCTCGCCGACGCGGTACTGGTGCCGCAGGAACGGAAAATCTTCGTCACCTCCGCCACGCCGCTGCCGACGGCGACCATGCCCGCCGATCAGCTCACGTACAACATCATCCTGCTGCTGGCGCTCTTCGCGATGAACGACCGGCCGTGGCGATTTGCAAACGTCCGCGGGCTGCTCATCGCGCTCGTGATCCTGTTCGTTTCGCACTGCATCAGCCTCATCATCTCGATCGAATCAACCTACGCGCTGCGGCAAGGTGGGTGGAGCGAACAACACTACGGCGACGCGGCGGCCAACTTCTGGCTGACGGCGGAACTAGTCTTCCGCATCGTGGGGATGTTCGGCGTCGTCTTCGCGTCGTGGTGGGCGCTCAGTTACTCGAAGAGCGTGTCGACGTAAGCGCTCGGATCGAACGGGATCAGATCATCCGCGCTCTCGCCCACGCCGACGAACTTCACCGGGATGTCGAACTGCCGCATGATCGAGAGGATCACGCCGCCTTTCGCCGTGCCGTCGAGCTTCGTCACGACCATCCCGGTCACCTGCGCCGCCTCGAGAAACGCCGCGGCCTGGCTGACGCCGTTCTGGCCCGTCGTTCCGTCGATCACGAGCAGCGTTTCGTGCGGCGCGCCGGGCAGTTCCTTCTCGATCACACGCCGCACCTTCGACAACTCCTGCATCAGGTGCGATTTGTTGTGCAGACGCCCGGCAGTGTCGATGAGGACGACGTCGGTTCCGCGCGCCTTCGCAGCAGTGACCGTGTCGTGTGCGACGGCGCCCGGATCTGATCCGGCCTTGTGCTTAACCATGTCGATGCCGATGCGGTCGGCCCACATCTGGAGCTGCTCGATGGCGGCGGCGCGAAACGTGTCGGCAGCGCCGAGAAGGACGGACTTCCCCTCGCTCCTGAATCGCGAGGCCAGTTTCGCGATCGTCGTCGTCTTGCCGGTGCCATTCACGCCGACGACGAGGATCACGAACGGTTTGGCGCGCGCGGTGTCGATCGGCGACATCATCCGCTCCGGAATCAGCGCCCGCGTCTCTTCGCGCAGCACCTCGGTGAAGCGATCCATCTTCGTGATCCGCTCGTCGCGGACGCGGCGTTCGATGCGGTCGACGAGCGACATCGTCAGCTCTGCGCCGACGTCCGCGCCTAGGAGGCCTTCCTCGAGACCATCGATCGCGGATTTGTCGATCGGAAGGTCAGGAGTCAGCGACTCCTTCACCTTCTCGATAATCTCCGTGTGGGTCATGAACAGCCCACGTTTCAGTTTGTCGAACAGCGATTTTTTCGGCGGCTCCATGTGCGGCGCGCATTGTCACACATGGAATCGAGGGTTCGGTTTGCCGTTAACGAAGGTGTGCCTTCCGTTGCCTATCCCGTCTAAGCCGATCGAGATCGGAGCTCTGACGCGCTCGGAATCCAACCCTGCTCGCTCAGTCGCTGCCACGCGCGCAAAAGGTGTTCACGTTTGAGCTGCTGCTTCTTGCGCGGGCTCCACGCCTGCACGGCACTAACCGCAGCGTCCGGATTCGCGCGCGCATCACGGTTCTCACGCATCACCCAATGCACCGTGCTGAGGAGTTCCAACCCAAACGGATCTTCGAAACCTTCGATCAAGGCTGCCACGCGATCCATCCGCGCGAGTGCTTCTGCGTCATCGCGGAGGAATGCCGCAGCTTCCTCAACCGCACCGGGAAGAAGGTGAATCGGTGTGTACGGTTTGTCCTTCCCGTCTCCGTAGCCTTGCGTGAAGTGTGTCTCCAACCGGATCAGAACCTGCCGCAGGTTGGATGCGTACGGACCGAACGGTTTGGGCTCGTACTTCAGTTGTAGTGGCTGCCCCGCCTCCTGCATGAAGTACATCAGCTTGTGGATCTCGAGCAGACTGACGAATGGATCGAGCAAGCCGTTCAGGTATCGATCCATGAGGAGGATGAGCGCCGCGCGTCCCATCGTCATGTTCGGCCGTTCGGTTCGATTCGGCATCGCCTCGGCTTCTGGCGTGGGACCGGGCGGATAGAGGACAACGCGAACATCCGGCACTTCGGAGAGCGCGGCTTCGATGAGTGGACGCACGTCGCTCCAGTCCAGCCCCCCGTTGCCGCATCCAAGCGGAGGAATCGCGATCGATCGAATGCCGAGACGTTTGATCGTTGCCACGAGATCTTGCAGCCCGACCTCGATGTCGTTGATGCGGCTGGCGGCTCGCCAGTGCCCCTTGGTCGGAAAGTTGATGATCCAGCGTGGCCCGCCGGCCAGGCCGCCGAGATCGAAGACATGCATTTTTCCGAGCTTCACCTGATCTGTTTTGCACGCGGTCTCGTACGCGCGGAACATCGCCGGATACGCTTGCTTGAACTGCAATGCGATCCCGCGGCCCATCACACCGGCGGTGTTCACCGTGTTCACCAGCGCCTCGACTGGTGCTTGCATCAAATTGCCGGTTGCGAACTCGATCATTGGTTTCAATTCTAGTAGTACCAAGCTGTCTTAACCGACACTTTCGGGCGATGATTCTGCTGAGCGATCAGCGCCGTGACCTCTTCTGCCGTTTTCGGGTTGTGGCAGACGATCTCGTGAAAGCCTGACCAAGGGAAGAAGTCGGCAACGAGGAATTCGGCCTGCTTCTGATGGCGATTCTCGGCCCAGTATGTGGCCTCGATCGCCTTCCAATCGAGGTTGTCGATCGCCTGCAGCGTCGAATCAAACATCGTATGGAAGGCCGACGCGTTGCCGTCGCTGACGGCCCATGTCGCGCCGAGATCAATGGCGTACCTCACTCGACTGACGAGATGAACGATCGTGCTTTGGCAGCCAACAGGGCGCCCGGTGCCGCCCAGATTGATCCTGTAGAGCATTGGCGGTCGAGGGCAGAAATAGAAAGGGACGAACTCACCGACGAAGCGGTTCCCTGAGCTGGTAACGCGAATCTGAGTCAGCCGGCGCTGCTTGATCCGATCGTCACCGATGATCGTTGGATCGCGTTTCGACATCACGGCATCTGAGAGCAAGCCTCCCTCGGCTAGGATACCGGGCAGGTTCTCGATGTCGGTGATGTGGTAGACGAGTCTCTCTTCAGGGCGCAGAGACATTGCCG
>DATART010000489.1:0-12796 GCA_036264035.1 Thermoanaerobaculia bacterium
CGGCTGCAGTTGTCGGCCGAGATGAAGTTCGGGGGGTGAACAACTACGGTGCGCATCACGCCGCGAGGCGGCCTCGTCGCACTGCGACGCGGTGCGCATCACGCCGCGAGGCGGCCTCGTCGCACTGCGACGCGGTGCGCATCACGCCGCGAGGCGGCCTCGTCGCACTGCCACGCGGTGCGCATCACGCCGCGATGCGGCCTCGTCGCGCTGCGACGCGGTGCGCATCACGCCGCGACGCGCCCCCGTCGCGCTGCGACTCGGTGCGCATCACGCTGCGACGCGCCCCCGTCCCGCTGCGACACGGTGCGCATCACGCTGCGACGCGTCCCCGTCACGCTGCGACACGAGGGGTGTCGAGGCGAAATGTGAGGACAATCGACGTTGACGCCGTCAAAACCGTCCTCAATCTCCGTTTATCTGCGTCATCTGCGGATAAGTCACCCCGGCCAAGCCATCGCCTCGGCGAACCCCGGCAGCGTCCCCGGCAGCGCCGCCGACACGCGGTGAAACATGGATGATGAACCCGACGCTCCTCCGATCGAACATCGGGATCGCCTGCCATGAGACCTTCGCGGTCGTGTGCCGCGCCAGGATGCCTTTCGCGATGCCGCGTCCGATCAGCGCGCCGGCGAGAACATCCGAGGGAAAGTGGACGTGGTCGTTGACGCGCGATACCGCCACACCTGTCGCGATCGTGTAGACGATCGTCGGTACGACCCATCCGTCGTAGTGTCCGGCGACGGCGGTGGCGAACGAGAACGCGTTCGTTGCGTGGCCGGACGGGAAGCTGTCGTATTTCTTATCGAACGGATGAAAGGAGTGGCTCCCTTCATTGCGATTCGGCCGCGCACGCCCGATGACGAACTTCATTAGCGGCGTGACGACGCCAGCGGCAAGCAGCTCGGATTCGAGTGAGTCGCGGCCGGCGTCGCGAAGGGTCGTATCGTGGATTCCGGCGCCTGCGGCGATCATCAACACCGACACTTGCAACGCGCGATGTCCGCCGAAGGGCGTGATGTCTTTCGCAAATTGGTCGGTCGACGACGAGCGATGGCGCTGAACGTAGTCCGAGGTCTGACGATCGGTTGCATACAGCGCGAGCACGGCGGCGCTCCCTTCGCCGAATCGCGTCCACTCCTTGCGATCCCAATGCAGCGGCGCCGTGGCCAGGCTCTTCGCGTCGCGTACGTAGCGGACCGCTTCGCGTTTCGCGATGCAGAGGACGTGGCAATCATCTGCTCCGTATGCGGGCAACGCGGCGACGAGAATCAGCAGTGCGATGCGCTTCATGGATGCAGCCTATCAGCCGCACGGATGAACGTTGCATGAACGGTGCTCTGCCGTTTTCATTCATCCGAAATTTACGCAATGCGCGTGCTTCTACAGGCGTTTTTGCACGGCAGTTGTACAAAACAAAAGGGGAAAAACATGCATAGAAAAATCATCACCGCATTTTCATTCGCCACCATCGTCACGTGCGGCGCGTTCGCCGCCACCACTGCCAAGCCGCCGCATACGAAGATCACCATGGCGCAGGCCCGCGCCACGGCACTGAAGAAGGCGCCCGGCACCGTCAAGAGCGAAGAGCTCGAGCACGAGAAAGGAAAGTGGATCTACTCCTTCGACATCGCCACGTCAAAGACAGACGTGACCGAAGTCAACGTCGACGCCATGAACGGCAAGATCGTGGACGTGCAGCATGAAAACGCCGCGAAGGAAGCGGCGGAGAAGAAGATCGAAGAGAAAGAAAAAGCGAAGCATTGAAGTCGCGGGGGTGGGGAGTAGGGGGGTGGGGAGTGGGAGCGGGAGGCACGCTAATGACCTCCGCTTTTTTCCACTCCCCATTCCCCACTCCCCACTCCCGACTTACCTCTTCAGTCGTATACGGTCCGCCGATCTTTTTTCCGCTGTGGCCGAATATCACGTTCTCGGCTGCTTCCACCCCCCACCCCCCACTCCCGACTTACCTCTTCACTGTCGTAAACGGCCCGCCGATCTTTTTTCCGGTGCGGTCAAAAAACGTAACCGTCAGATGCGTCGCATCGATCTCCAGCACGGCGAAGCCGAGGACCTGCGTGATCGGGAACGCTGGATAGATCGTCGGCGGCTCTTTCACTGTCGCGCGTCGCGGACGGATTTCGCCTGTTCCTGAACCCGCGCCGCTGACCAGAAAAAGCGGATCGGACGTCGGCCCGCGGCGCAGGTCGCCAAGCAGCTCCATGTCGTGATCGTGGCCGCAGATGTAGAGATCGACATGGTCCTGGCGAAACAACGGCAAGAGTTCGCGCACGCGCGTCTGCGTTGCATTGTTCGTCCGCCCGTGCATGCCCGACGAAAAAATCGTGTGATGGCCGATGACGATGTGCCAGTGAGCGTGCATGCCAGGCAGCGCGCCGGCGATCCACGCCTTCTCGTCGTTCGCGCCGAGGCTTCCGGCATAGCCCTTCGGAAAATCGAGCGCGAGCGGCTGCGTATCGATCATGGCGAAATCAGCAAGCCCCGAATGCAGCATGTAGTTCCGCGCCGGCATCTCCCACTTTGCAACCTTTCCCGTCGCCATGACCTCGGACTGCGGATCGGGATGCCCGCACGCCCAGTAATCCGGCCCGCCGCGCTGCTGCTGATCGCCGTAGTCGTGATTGCCGAGGACCGCGTAGATGGGCAGATGGGTCGGCCCGAAGTGCTGCGTGATCTTCGTCCACTGCGGATCGTCGACGCTCGCCACGCCGCACGGATAGAAGTTGTCGCCGACCAGCAGGATCGCGTCGATCGGCGTCTGTTTCATCACCGCGAGCATCCCCTCGCGAAGCTGTGAATGCGTCGACCCGGCATCGCCGGTGACGATGAAGCGCAGCGTCTGCCGCTTCGGAAGCTCGATGATCGGTGATGCGGCAAGACAAGACGCGGCAACAAGGAAAAAGAGGAAAGGGAGGGATCGACGCACGATGGGAGCGTGTCCGTTGCGCGCTAAACCATCGATGAATGCGCTGGGTCCCGCGGTTCGAGGATGTAGCCTGCCCCACGGAGGGTGTGGATGAGCTTGATGTCGCGATCGCGATCGACGATGCGGCGCAGGCGGCCGATATAGACCTCGATCAGGTTCGAGAATGGATCGAATTGCTCGTTCCACACGTGCTCGGCAATCTCCTCGCGTCCCATGACCCGTCCCGAGTTGATGGAGAGATATTCGAGGAGGGCGTACTCCTTGGTCGTCAACTGCAGCTCATCGCCTCCGCGCGTGACGCGATGCGAGCGCGTATCGAGCCGAAGATCGCCGACTTCGACGACGGGATACTGCCTGGTGCCGCGGCGGCGGAGCAGCGCCCGCAGCCGCGCCAGCAACTCGGCGAACTCGAACGGCTTCACGAGGTAGTCGTCCGCACCGGAGTCGAGGCCCTCGATGCGGTCCGCCAACGAGTCGCGGGCTGTGAGCATCAGAATCGTTGAGTCGATCGACTGCGCCCGCAATTGCCGGCAGACTTCGAAGCCGTCCGGCGGCGGGATCATCGCATCGAGGATGATCGCGTCGTACGGCGCGCCCGTCGCCGCTTCCAGGGCCGCCTCGCCCGTCGCCGCGACGTCGACCGCGTATGACTGTTCCCCGAGCCCCCGGGCGATGAAGCGCGACATGTCGGGATCGTCTTCGACCACGAGGATTCGCATTGCCGTAGGGTAGTGGATTCGGATGCGAACGGCGCAGGATTCCTCTTCACCATCGCGTCATGTACGCTGTGTTACGAGCGGACAAATGATGCTGCGCCGATCGCTGCCGTTGCTGCTCCTGGCTGCTCTCGTGTCGGGCAGAGTGGCCGCCGCGCAGCCGCTCCGCGTCGGCCGCATCGTCATCGAAGCCGTGCCGGTCTACAGTGCGGCCGAAGCGCGGCAGGGAAGCTTCTACGGCTTCCTCAATCTGCTGCATGTCCAGACGCGCGCCGCGCTGTTGCGGCGGTTTGTCCTGTTTCGCGAAGGCGACCCATTCGATCCGGCGCTGCTCGCGGAAACGGAGCGCAATCTGCGGCTCTTCGATTTTCTGGAAAGCGTCTCCGTCACCGCGTCCGCGCCGCACGACGGCGTCGTCGACGTGTCGGTCGTGACGCACGATGCCCTCACCACCGTCCCCAATGCCGACTTCTCCAACGAAGGAGGCATCGCTACCTACTCGGCTGACGTGACGCAGCTCGATCTGTTCGGCTCCGGCGTCGCGGTCGACGTGCACAGTGAGCACGGAGTCGAACGCGACGTTGCCTCCATCGAAGTAACCGACCCCGCCATCTTCGGCCCGCATTGGCGGCTCGATACGCTCTACTCGAAGAATTCCGATGGCGACGAAGAACGCATTGCCGTCGATCGGCCGATGGACTCGTATACCGCGCCATGGAGCGCCGGGGTGCTTGCCCATCATCGGCTCGGCAATGAACGAATCTTTGCGGACGGATCGGTCGCGTCGCGCTTCCGTACCGAACATCGGGAGCTGTCCGTGTTCCGGTCGCTCGTGCTGCGGTCGGCGCCGAACCGCACGTCAAGCCTAATCGGCGGGATCGATCTGAGCGATGACACATTCGCGCCGTTGCCGGTCCGTCCGCATGACGTGATCCCCGCTTCGCGCCACTTCCGCTTTCTCGAGGGCGGCTACGACTGGACCGGCGTGCAGTACGTGAAACTCAATTACATCGACCGCGATCTTCGCGACCAGGATTTCAACCTCGGCCGCTTCCTCACTCTGCGTGCCGCGCTTTCGCCTCCTCTGCAAGGACGTCCGCTGACGTTCCGCGTTCGCGCTGCCGCTGGAGCCGGCCACGCATTCAGCGAGCGCTCCTTTGTGATCGGCCAGGTCACTGCTTCGACGCGCGCGCCGCACGATCGGAACACGATCATCTCCTTCGATGGCCGCTCCGTAGTCCGCATCGACACGCGTTTTCCTCAGGCATTCGTGACCCGCGCACGGATCGATGCCGGATGGCAACTCGACCGCGACGTGCAGTTTCTCGCGGACGGGCAGAGCGGTCTGCGCGCGTATCCCGACTTCGCATTCGAAGGGAGCCGGCGCATCATTCTCAACGCCGAGCATCGCGTTTTCCTCGGCCACGAACTCTTCCAACTCGTCGGGCCGGGAGCCGCTCTCTTTGTCGATAGCGGACAAGCCGGCGACGGACCGTTTCGCGGAATGAAAAGCGATGCCGGCGCCGGCCTGCGCATCGGCATCGCCCGCCTCAACGCGGCCTTGATCCGCATCGATTGGGCGTATGCATTCAACAGCAGTCCGCACAGCCGGCGCGGGGCGGTGTGGTCCATTTCCACGACGCAAGCGTTTTGATGATTCGCAATCTCATCGAGCCGGCAGGTCTCGTGCGCGCCTTTCAGGAGCACCCTCCGGAAGGTTTTCGCGCGCTCGATCTCTGCTCAGGCATCCCGGCTTTTTCCGCGGCATTCGATCTGCTGACCACCGCCGATCCGCCGGTGCGTCGATTTGTCGACGCGTTGCCGTTCTCAAAAAGATGGCGCCGGCTGCTTCATGCCCGCACGTGCTTCGTCGGAACGACCGTTTCCGAGTACGCGCTTTTTCCGGCGGCCGCGAATCCGGACAACGTCGCGCAATGCATCATTGACAGCGTCGGTGCCGGGTATCCGTTCGTCATCGTCAAGGATTTGCCGGGAGATCCGGTGCTCGTCGGGGAGGAAGCATTTGCGTGGTCTGAGCGGCTTGCCGGCGCCTGCGAGAAACTCGGGTTCGTAACATTGGAAGGACAGGCCCTGGCTTATGTCCCAATCGATTTCGCCTCGGTCGAAGAATTCCTCGCGCGCCGTTCGCACGCGCGCCGCAAGAATATGCGGCGAAAACTCCGGTCGGCATCAGCGCTTCGATTCGAAGAGGTGCCTGCCGGCAGCTCGATATTCACCGAGGGGATGATGGCGCGGTTGTACGAGCTGTACCTGAACGTATTCCGCCAGAGCGAAATCAACTTCGATCTTCTGACGGAGAGCTTCTTTCGGGCTCTTTTTCTCGACGGCGGAAACGGCGGAATCGTCTTTCTCCATTACGCCGGGGAGGCGCTGATCGGCTTCAATCTCTGTTTTCGGACGCCCACCATGCTGGTCGACAAATACATCGGATTTGCCTACCCGCAGGCGCACCTTCACAATCTCTACACGGTGAGCTGGTTTCGCAATCTGGAGTACGCGCTCGCGCACGGCCTGCGTTATTACGTCGCCGGATGGACCGATCCGGACATCAAGCGCGAGCTCGGCGCCGAATTCACGTTCACACGGCACCTCGTCTACGTGCGCAATCCATTTCTTCGCGCGCTCCTGAGACGCACAAAGCGCCTGTTCGAGAGCGATGCCTTATGAAACGCTACGCGCCGACGATGACGCGCCCGCTCATTCTCGATTTCGACGCATCCGTGCACGGGCTTTTGGAAACCGACGCGATTCCATTGCAGCAGTACCAGGAATCGATCCGGTTCGGCTGCAGGCTCGCGGCGTTGCGCGGATTAGGCGGCGAAATCCCGCCCGCTGCTCCGCTGGTGTTTCTGGGCAGCGGGGACTATCACCACGTCAGCTATCTGCTCATCGAGCGTTTGCGCGCTCTCCAATCGCCCATACAGGTAGTGGTCTTCGACAATCATCCCGACAATATGCGCTATCCCTTCGGAATCCATTGCGGGTCATGGGTTGAGCACGTCAGCCGCCTCCCCTTTGTGACTTGTGTCCACGTACTCGGTATTACGTCGAGCGACGTTGAAGGTGGGCGCGTATGGGAAAACCATCTCCGCGCCCTTCGTTCAGGGCGCGTGCGCTATTGGTGTATCGGACGCGATCTGCGCGCGCTCCGGCGCCTTGGAATCCGTCACAGCCGGTCGTTTGAGTCCGCGGCCGAGCTGCTCGACTGTTTCGCCGCTGAATCCAGTACATGGAAGGAGCCGGTTTACCTCTCGATCGACAAGGACGTCCTGGGGCCGGCTGTTGTGCGGACGAATTGGGATCAGGGCGTGATGACGCTGGAGGAGCTCGAGCGCGGAATCGACGCGATCGCGAATCTGGTCATCGCAAGCGACGTGACGGGCGAGGTGTCGGCGTATCGCTACTCCGGCCGCTGGAAACGCGTTCTGACCTGGCTCGATCGGCAGCCGGAGATTCCCGCCGGCTTATTGAGCAGTTGGCAGAAAGAGCACGAAGCTGTCAATCAGCAGCTTTTGGCCAAACTCGCACTGGCGGCTTCGGTGAGCACGGAACAAATCCGCTGAAAATCCTTCTCCGGAAGCCATGGACTGTTGGAAATAGTCAGCATGCGCTCGGCAAAATCGCGCGCGTTCGGGACGTCGTACGCGCCGAGTTGCGCTTGCAGATACGGATAGTCAGGCAGAGCGTGCATGAAGAGCCGGGTCACCCCGACACCTGCCGTCCACAGTTGATCGAGGGCGCAGTCGCGCGCCGCAGATGTGGGCATGATGACCATGAAGAACGGCCAGGTGCCGCGCGTGTAGTCCGCATCAACGATCACTGTAATGCCGTCAATCGATTGCAGGATGCGTCTGCGAATCGCGGCCTGCATCGCCAGCGCGTCGAGGAATGCCGGCAGGCGCACAGCCGCGCGCGCGCCGATGTTGCGCCGGAAGGCGCCGACGCGATGGAGCGGAATGGCCGATGAAAAATCATCGCCGATCGCCTCGATCATTCGCCCTTTTCGCAATGCCCGCCGCAACGGTGTTCCGTACGCGAGTCGCAGCATCGCAGGACGATAGAACAAGCCGTACCCGATCAATTGCAGCGACCGCCTCCACTCCCACGACCCCTGATGAGAGGCGAGCTCCACGCTCGTCTTCCGCAAGGCATCCCGCAACGCCGGATCATTCGCCACAAGCGCTCCGCCTTCATAAAGCGTCAGCCCTTTTCCCGCGGCCATGCTGAAGACACCGATATCGCCCATTGTCCCGGCTTTGACGCCGCGACGCGACGCGCCCATCGACTGTGCCGCATCCTCGATGACGAACGCGCCGCAGCGGCGCGCCGCGCCGATCACCGGCACTAGGTCGCAAAAGCGTCCGCCGAGGTGCGTGGCGATGACCGCGAGTACATCGCTGCCGAATAAACGCGCCAATGTGGGAGCGTGAAACTCAAACGTCCCCGGCGCGAGGTCGCATAAGAGCGGCTTGAGGCCGCAATGCAGTAGGGCGAGCGCGACCAGAGGACACGTATACGCCGGAATGATCACCGAACGCCTGATGCTGTGCCGCTTGAGCGTCGTAAGCGCGATGACGAGCGCCGCTGTGCCCGAACATTCGAGCTGCACGGATGGCACGTCGAGAAAGGCAGCCAGTGTTTCTTCGAGCGGCGGCCGTTTACGGCGCGGGTCGAAGTCGCCCCACTGGAGAGGAAGGCCGGCGGTCGGCGGAACTTCCCGCCATGCGTCACGCATGATCCGGCAGAGCGGCGCGGGATTCGCTCAGACTGAGCATGAGGATGCCGGTGATGATGCACGCGGCGCCGGCCAGCTTTACGGCCGAAAGAGTCTCGCCAAACAGCGGCACCGAAAGGATGAGCACCGTCACCACCTCCAGGTGCGATGCAGCGAACGCCGGTCCGACCGGCGCATGCTCGAGCAGCGTCATCCACGAGACGAACGCGCCGAGATATCCGGCAATGGCGGCGTAGATGAACGGACTCACAGCCGCCGCGGCGAACCAGCGGCTGGTCATCATGAATTCGCCCGTCTGCCGTGAGGCGAGCTTGAAGGAAATCTGCGTCCACGTATCGATGAGGATGAGCGCGCAGAATCCGATCGCGATCCGTCGCCGCGTCATACGCCGCCGCCCGCGAGCGCGACGCCGGCCGCGATCAAGATCATGCCGCCGACCCGCAGCCGGTCGAGGCGTTCGCGGAACAGCAGCCGTCCCGCGATCATCAGCACGACGATGTTGATGGAGCCGACCAGCACCGCCTGCGAGAGCGGAATGAGCGACAGAAGCGCAAACCAGACCGCGAACTCCAGACAGAAACAGACGATGCCGATCCACAGATAGACCGAGTGCGCCATCGCCAGCCACGACCCGCTCTCCGCCGCTTTTTTATCCGCCGCCGCTTTGAATGACAGATGGCCGGCCGTATCGAGGACGATGTTGCTCAGCCAGAAGGCCGTGGCCAGAGGGGACATGGGACTCAGTCGTGCGCTGCTACAGCGGGCGGCGTCTGCGGCATGAGCTTTTGAACGCTGTCGATGATGTCCTGAATGGTGGCGGTCTTGAGCGCCGAACCGCCTTCCTGCGGAATGCGGATTCCGAACTCGTCCTCGACGTCGAACAGCAGCTCGATGAGGTCGAGCGAGTCGAGCCCGAGGCTTTCCAGAGTCGACTGCGGAGTGATTGTGTCGGTTGCGAGCGAGTATTTCTTCGCCAGTACGGACCGGACTCTCTCAAATGGCGTCGGTGTCGGGGTCATGCGCTCTCCATAGCAGCCAATTGCGGGTTGGCAGTCCGCTGTCCGTGCAGCGTTACAAAGAATTCGGCGACTCGCGCCGCGACGTCGTCGCGCCGTTTGTCCAGCGTAAGGACGTGATAGGTGTCGTCGACATAGAACGTCTCGACGACGTTGGATGAAACGCTGTCGGCCAGGAACGCGGCGTTCTTGAGGCTGGCCATGTCGTCTTCAGTCGAATGCACGATCAGCAGCGGCGCGACGATCGCCGGCAGTTCGCGCTTCGCGGCGGCAATCAGACGAAATGTTTCGCGGATGGTCACGCCGGGAAACTCGGAGTATCCGTACGCTTCCGGCGATCCCTCACACTGACCGCGGTAGACGGCGTCGATCATCGTCCGGATGCGGTCGTCCTTGATTCCGTACGGCGACGGTTCGTGGTACGACAGGAAGAAACGCAGCGGCGAATAAATGACCAACGGAAGCAGAAATCGCTGGCGCAGGCGCGGAACGTTCCAGCCGTCATAGAAGAACGTTGCCGACAATGTGGCCACGCCGGAAACCAGATCGGGATGGTCAGCCGCCAATTTCAGGGCGAGCAATGCGCCCATCGATAAACCCGAAACGAACACTGTGTCGCATCGGGTGCGGAGATCGGCAAGAGCGGTTTCGAGCGAGCGATACCAGTCGGTCCAACGCGTTTCTTTGAGCTCCGTCAATGTTGAGCAGTGACCGGCCAGCGGCGGGCAGACTACTTGAAATCCCTGCGCGGTCAATTTCCGCACGAGCGGTTTCATCTCCGCGGGCGAGCCGGTGATTCCGTGGACGAGCAGAATGCCCGTCTGGCGGCGATCCTCAGCCACTTCATGGAGTCCTATCCGCATGGATTCGAGAGCTTAGCAGGCGCCGCAGCGCTCCAGAAGTGATTCGAGAAGTTCCATGCCGAGGTCGATTTCGTCTTCCGTAATGTGCAGCGAGGGTGCCAGCGTGAAGACGTTCTTGTAATAGCCGCCGACGTCGAGCACGAGCCCGTACATCGCTCCGCGCGCCGGGATGTCGCCCTTCAACCCCTCGGCGAAAACGGCGTCGGTGATTTTCCGGTTGGGGGTGAAGCCGTCGGCCTCGCACATTTCGATGCGCAGCGCCAGGCCGATACCGTCGACGTCGCCGACCATCTTCCATTTACGCTTCAGGTCCTGCAGCCGGGCAAGAAAGTACGCGCCCTTCGCGTTAACGTCGCCTTCGTAGTCGGATTCGGAAACCATGCGCATCACTTCGAGCGCGGTCGCCGTTCCGAGTGTGTTGGATGAGAACGTCGAGTGTGTCGAGCCGGGCGGAAACGTCTGCGGCGAAATCAGCTCTTCGCGGGCCCAGACGCCGGAAAGCGGATTCAGTCCGTTCGTGAGCGCCTTTCCGAAGACGACAATGTCCGGCTTGAGCCCGAAGTGCTCGAACGACCAGAATTTCCCGGTGCGATGAATGCCCATCTGGATTTCATCGACCACGATCAGAATGCCGCGCTCGCGCAAAACGCGGGAGAGCTCTTCGAAGTATCCCTTTGGCGGGATGACGTAACCGCCGGTTCCCTGAATGGGCTCGATATAAAACGCGGCGAACTCGCATTGGGACGCTTTGCTGTCCCAGACGGAGTGATATTCGGTATCGAAGAGTTTTTCGAATTGCTGGACGCAATAGAGGCCGCAGTCTTCGGGCTTCTTGTCGTACGGGCAACGGAAGCAGTAGGGGAATGGGATGAATTGGGCGCGGTCGGAAAAATGCCCGAAGCGGCGGCGATAGCGATAGCTCGACGTGATGGCGGACGCGCCGAGGGTCCTGCCGTGATAGCCGCCCATGAACGCGAAGTTCAGATTCTTCCCCGTGGCATTGCGCACGAGCTTCAGTGAATCCTCAATTGCCTGGGCGCCGCCGACGTTGAAATGGACGCGTCCCTTCAATCCAGTGCGCGTCTCCATCACCTTGCAGAGCGCTTCGGCAAGCTCCACCTTCTCACTATGAAGATATTGGCAGGCCAGCTGCGGCAACGTGTCGATCTGGCGCTTCAGGGCGTCGTTCAGCCGGCGGTTCTTGTAGCCGAAGTTGACCGCCGAATACCACATCTGCAGATCGAGATACGGCGTGTTGCGCTCGTCGAAGAGATAGCTGCCGTCGCAACGCTCGAAGATCTTCGGCGGATCGGCATAATGAACGGTGTCGCCATAAGAACAGTAGCGGCTGTCTTTATCGAGGAGATCCGCCGTCTCCGTTGAAACCTCGTCTACGCTACTACCAACGGCCATTGGATCTCCTTCGCGCGAGGCTGAGGCACGACCGGCCAGCCCTTGATCGCCGCGAGCACATCGCTGAACGAGTGGAACGGCGAATAGGGGATGCCGTTGTCGCGGCAGTACGTGATGAGCGAGCCCTTCGCGAAGACAAAGCTGGCCTGGTGGGCGACGCATTGATCCGAGCGGCCGTCTCCAATGAGCACCGAAGTGAGCCCGCGTCCGGCATCGACGGTCTGGGCCACGCTGCATTTGCAGACGCCGCTGTTTACCTTGCACGACGGCCGGCTGAACGGAAAGGAGATACCGACTCCGCATTCGCGGAATTCGGCGCGGTTCGCGTAGACGGGCACGGAGAGGCCGGCCCTACGCATAGCGTGCACGATCGGGTAGTCGAGGCCGTCGCTGACGATGGCCAGGTCGGCGAAGGGAGAAACGTAGCGGACGAACTCGGCGAAGGCCGGATCGATCATTACGCTTTCGAGGAACGTGCGCAGCGTGATCTCGCTGGCCGATATCAAGGCCAGCTGGGCGGCCATGCATTGGCGCGAGTTGATCCGCCCCTCGACCCACTCCCGTTCGATGCGGAGCCAGTCAGGATCGGCGAACTTCGCAAGAAGCGCGTCGACGGTATCCGCCGGCGCGACAGTGCCATCAAAGTCGATGATAAATAACATTAGCGTGAGTACGGAAAAGAAAAGGGCCGGTTGGTGGAAGTTGAGAGTGCGTACACGATAGCAGAGTGCCCGGGCCGGACTAAACAGGCGGTGAATCGTCGAGGGCCGCGGCGTCGGAACGGTTACGGAATCCGGCGATCCAGCGGCAGGACGGCGGCGAACACCGTTCCCTCGGCATCCGAGTGTTCCAGCCGCAATTCGCCGCCGTGGACTTCCGCGATCCATCGCGCGATCGGAAGGCCGAGGCCGGCACCGCCGGCGTCCTGCGGACGGGCCCGGTCTCCGCGGAAGAAACGTTCGAAGATGCGGCTCTGATCGGCCGGCGCGATGCCCGCTCCCGTGTCGGCCACCCGAATCTCGCACGTACCGTCTCCGGCGCGAACGTCGACGCGGACGTTTCCTCCGCGTTGCGTGAACTTCACC
>DATART010000019.1:0-8112 GCA_036264035.1 Thermoanaerobaculia bacterium
CAGACCTGTCAGCAATGCCACATGCCGTCCACGTTCAAGCTGAAGAAATTCAAGAGTCAGGATCTGGTGTACCGCATCGCCAACATGGAGGACAGCACCTATCCATATGTCGATGACCGGCTCCCGGACCCCGAGATCACCTTGCAATCGCGAGCGGGCTATGCCCGGCACACATTGGTCGGCATCAACCTCTTCGTCCAGGAAATGTTCCTGCAGTTCGACGTTCCCCTCGGCATCCGTACAGCCGATCCGATGGTGGCTACCGACGCGCAGGGAAACCCCATCACCGTAGCGGGACTGAGGCTCGCGGAACAGGCGACCCTCGATCTGGCGCAACGGGAAACGGCCACCGTGGAAGTGATGTCGACGAAGAAGACGGCCACCGATCTCGAGGTGAAGGTGCGCGTGACGAACAAAGCCGGCCACAGTTTCCCGTCCGGTGTTTCATTCCGCCGTGCATTCCTCGATTTCGAAGTGCTCGATGGCGGGGACAAACCATTGTGGGCGTCGGGTGCGACGAATCAATTCGGCATGATCACGAATGGCGTCGGCGGGGCCGTTCTGCCGAGCGAGTTCCTGGAAGGCGGGCAGTATCAGGACCACCACACGCAGATCACCGACCAGGGACAGGTCCAGATTTACGAGGAACTGGTGAAGGACACCGAGGGCCGCTTCACGACCAGCTTCCTGAGCCTGTTCGACAACATCAAGAAGAATCGCCTGCTGCCGCGCGGCTGGAATCCGAAGGGTCCGCATGCGGCCGAGACGGCGCCGCACGGTTCCGCCGCCAAGGATCCCGATTACCTCAACGGCTGCGGCTGCGACACGATCATCTACAAGGTACCGCTGAGCAAGGTTCCGACCGCCGCCAAGGTGCAGGCGCGAATTTACTATCAGACCATTCCGCCGTACTACCTCCGCCAGCGGTTCACCGACACGTACGACCCGTCAGCGCACACGGCTGCTGAAAACACGCGCCGGCTGATGGACTTTGTCGGGAAATTGAACGTCACCCAGGCCGAGCTTCAGAACTGGAAACTGTTCGTAGCCGGCACGACGCGATCGATCACGCCCTGAAGCAACGCTTCGGCGAGCCCGCCGTTCTCAAACAGAGACGGCGGGTTCGCTGCCAGCGCGTTGACGATCGGCAGGATGCCGCCGGCGTACGGCGGCAGCTCGTTGTAGAGATCGCGTGCGGTGATGTGCTTGTAGGTGATTGCGTCGGGTAGCGCGGCGCGCAACTCGACGTCGATCTGGCCGGCCGTGGTCGGATTCCATCCGCCGATTCCGTCGATGAACAGGACGTGCACCGGTTCGTCGATCGCTTTCGCTTCCTCGGCGATCGTCGCTGCGACGAAGCGGGCAGTGTGCGGATATTTGATCGCGAGGAGGCGCTCGGCCGCGCCGGCATTCTGCGTATCGAGGAGCGCGCGGAAGCGGTCGAACGTCATGCGCTCCGAAGCGTGGAGGCCGAGGACGTTGAAACGGTCGCGCGCGATCAGGCGAACCTTTCCGTGCTCGACGCGGCAGCACGTCGGCGAATTGAAGTACGGCCGCTCTTCGCCCCGCGGCGCGATCGACGCGAAGACACCGATGAGGCGATCGTGAAAGCCGCCGGAGTCGCCGCCTTGTTTGCGCAGGAGATCGTTCTCGATGAGCGTCCTGCCCGCTTCTTCGTGCAGCCAGTGGCGGGCATCATCCTCGGGGCGTGAAACCGTACCGATATCGATCGATCCGGCGTCATCGCCCGCGACGATGGCGATGGCGCGTCGCGCAACGGCGAGATCGAGATCGAGATACGGCTTGCCTGCGTGAGCGCGAACGAGATCTTCGACTTCATCCATCGCTGACGGATCGAACAGCGGATGGACAACGTCGCGCAGCGCCGCGCGCAACGCGGAATTCACGCCTTCGATTCGCGCCACGAGCGGCGAATAAAAGAGCCGATCCTCGATTGCGATGCCGCCGGCAGAAACCGCGCTGAACGTGAACGGCAGCCGCGCGCGCAGCTCGCGCACGACGCCATAGCGCGCGCCGCGCGGATCGGCCGCGCCGGCGATCCGATCAGTGAACGATTCAACTTCCTCCTTGGCGTGGCAAAGGATCGAATACTCCTCGATCGACTGTCCCGCGTCGGCGATCAGCCGCAGCCGGACGCCGACGCCGGCGCGCACGAGCTCGCGCGCCAGCCAGGCCGCCTGCACGAGATTGACACACGCATCCTCGCGGCAATGCACCGACTGGCCGCGCGCTTCGACGAGAAGGATCGCGGTAGTCATTGCCGCGCCTCTTCCCACGAGACCACGCGCAGCTGCACGTCGTCCATCGCGCGCGCAACTTTGTAGTACGTGCACGGCCGCTCGTCATCGTCGTAGTACGGCGCGAAAAGATCGAGGAACGCTGTCGGCTCGATCGCTGTGACGGTATGCAGCGTCCCCGGCGCTTTGCGCAGTACGAGCGCGTCATCGTCGGGTCCGAGCACGACCTCGCCGCAGTCGCGCGCCGCGAGCGACTCCCGATCGATCCACTCATACGTGCGCACGCGCATTCGCCCGCAAAGCACCTTCGAGATGACGTCGAGCGACGGATGATCGTGCAACGGGATCGTCTCCCCTTCCGCGAGCGCAAAGACGCTGGCGTGGAAGGCGGGATCGGTCGTGAAGACCTCTTCGCGGAAGCCGTGATCGGCGACCGGCAGCGCCAGAAGCCGCGCCACTTCCGCCGCGTCGCAGCGAAGGCCGCTCGCTGCTTCCGTCAACGACTTCACTGCTTCGTCGCTCCAACCATTGCGCGCGGCGGTTTCCGCTGCCCTCACCACACGCCTCATTTCCGGGGTCATGATTTCTGATGGACTGATGCGCGGATGTTACTTCATCAGCCGCCGCCGCATCTCCTCGGCGCGCTCGTGAATGGCGTCATACGAGTCACCGGCGATCTCGACTTGCCCGAGGACGACTCCGAACTCCGATACGGGCCGCACGCGTTCGTCGGCCCGGCGGAATACCGAAAACTCCGGCATCGCCGCGGCCGCGTCGTAGTCGAGGAGATTTCCGGCAAGGTCGTCGTCGAAGGTGATGACGTTGAACTGCCCTGCCACTCGTCCGTTCGTCTTCGGCAACGCTCGCGGATGATTCCCCGTCGCGACGTCCGCGACTGCTGCGAAGATGTCCGCGCCGAGGCCGAGGTCGTAAATCCCGCCGAAGCATGCCGCCGAACGACCGTTGACCTCGGTCAATCGCACGCCGTTTTCGGTCAGCCAGAATTCGATGTTGAAGAAGCCTCCGTCGAATCCGAACGCGCGGATAGTCTCGATCGTCTTAGCCCGCAGCGTCGCCGCCGTTTCCGCATCGACGCGCGACGGCGTAGAGAAATTGTCGATGACGCGCGTGCCGCGGAAAGTGTTCGTGTCCGTCATCGCCCAGACCTGAATCTTGCCGTCGAGCGACCACCCTTCGACCGTGACCTGCCGTCCTTCGATGAACTCCTCGACCAGCATCATGTCGTTCGTTGCCAGCGGATACTTCGCGACGTCGATCGCGCGCTCGAAGAGGCGGTAGTACTGCCGCGTCCACGCCGGCAACTCGCGCCGCGCCAGATCCATTGCCTCGCGCGCTTCGTCGTCCGAGGTCACCTTGAATCCGAGGAGACCAAGCTTCAGCCAGGGTGGTTTCAAATACGCCGGATAGGTCATCGCCGGCAGCGGCTCGTCGAGCAGCAGCGGCTGAGAGCGAATTGGATCAACTTCGGCGCGCCGCCCATACAACTTGTGCAGACAGAGGAAGACCGCCTCGGGCGACGGACCCGGCAAGCCCGCCTCCTTCGCCAGCACTGCCGCAATCAAATCGCCGAGGTCATGCGTCGAAACGACGGCGCCGACTCGATGCTGCGCCATCACCACGCGGCATCGATCGAGATACGCCACCGGATCAAACTCCGGCGACGCCTCCCAATGACTGATCCCCGCATCGACAAAATGAAAGCGATGTCCGGCGACGCGTTCAAATGCCCAGCGGTCGTAGGAATCGGGACAGACGACGAGGATGTCCATCATGTGGAGCGTACACGAGGGGGGAGAGTAAAATGCACCGCGTGAACGCGAAAGAGCAGATCGTGCACAGCGATCCGGAGATCATGGGAGGGGAGTTGGTCTTCGTCGGAACGCGTGTTCCGGTCTACAACCTTTTCGATTACCTCGAGGCGGGCGACTCGCTCGACGAGTTCCTGGAACAGTTTCCGTCGGTAAGCCGAGATCAGGCAGTGGCGGCGCTGGAACTCGCAAAAGAAGCTGTCGGCGTTGCGCATTCTTATTGATGAATCGCTGCCCATCGCGCTCGCTCACGAGTTTGTGGGGCACGATGTCCATACCGTGCGTGCACAACGCTGGCTTGGGTTGCGCAACGGCGTTCTGCTTCGAGCCGCCGTCGATGCCGGCTTCGACGTCATGATCACGGCTGACACGGCGCTACGGTCGCAGCAGAATCTGCCGGCCATTGGAATTGCCGTCGTCCTGATTTCGGGCGTTCGTAACAGGATGCGGGATCTCCTTCCACTCATGCCGCGCGTGCTGCAGGTTCTTGGAACGGTGCGGAAAGGCGAACTCGACGAAGTCGTTGGTATCGCGCGGTAGGCTTTGACCGGCGCGAATACGAGAGAAGTCGGAGGCGCTTTGATAGGTAAGCTTGCTGCGGTTCTAGTTGTCTTCGTCGCAGTCTCCGCCCATGCGCAGATTCCTGCCGCGGTCGAAGCCGACTTCATCGTCAAAAACTTCCACTTTCAAAGCGGCGACATGCTGCCCGAAGTTCGCATTCATTACGCGACGATCGGGAAATTGACGCGGACCGAGCATGGGACGAACGCCGTCCTAATCCTGCACGGGACCGGCGGATCGCTGCAGCAGTTTCTGAGCGAGCGGTTCGCGGGCGTGTTGTTCAAGCCGGGCGGCGTGCTCGATGCCAGCCGGTATTTCATCGTCATTCCCGACAACATCGGGCACGGCAAGTCGAGCAAGCCGAGCGATGGACTGCGGTCAAAGTTTCCGCACTACGGCTACGGCGACATGGTCGAGTTGCAGCGTCGGCTGCTTGTCGACGGACTCGGGATCGGTCACTTGCACGTCGTCATGGGAACGTCGATGGGTGGGATGCAGACATGGATGTGGGGTGAACGCTGGCCCGACGCCGCGGATGCGCTCGTCCCGCTGGCCAGTGCGCCGGCACAGATCGCGGGGCGCAATCGCATGTGGCGGAAGATGATGATCGACGATCTGAAACGCAACGACGTCACGGCGGCCGTGCAGATCCTTCTGCTCGCCGGGAGCGCGCCGTTGCAGTGGCAGAAGTCGGGCGCGACGCGCGATGAGGCCGATCGCTGGATCGAAGATCAACTGAAGACGCGTATCGCAACGACGGACGGCGACGACCTGCTGTACGCGATCGAATCATCGAGCGATTACGATCCATCCGCGCAGCTCGAACGGATCACCGCGCCGTTGCTGGCCATCAACTCCGCGGATGATTTCATCAACCCGCCGGAGCTCGGCATTCTCGAGGCGGCCATGAAGCGCGTGAAGCGGGGGCGATACCTCCTGATCCCCGTCAGCGACGCCACCCGCGGACACAGCACGCACACGTGGGCGGCGGTTTGGGAGCGCGAGTTGCGCGACTTCCTCGCCACGAATGCGCCGTGAACCCGTAGAATCAGCGGAATGCCGAAGACGCGCAACGAGCATTCTTCCGGCGGCGCGGTCATCGACCTTCGCGACGGGGCGCCGTTCGTGGCCATGATCGCCACGCGCGGCCGGACGCGATGGGGACTGCCGAAGGGCGCCGTCTCCGCCGGAGAAACGTCGGAGCAGGCGGCGTTGCGCGAGGTGCAGGAAGAGACCGGGCTCGATGCGGAAATCGTCGGGCGGCTCGACACCATCGAGTACTTTTTCCGCGCCGGCGACACGCTGATCAAGAAGAGCGTCGACTTCTATTTGATGTACTACGTCGGCGGAACGATGACGCCGCAGCTCAGCGAGGTCGACGACGTGGAGTGGGTGCCGCTGCCCGAGGCGATCCGGCGCGCGAGCTTCGACTCCGAGAAGAAGCTGCTTTCTTCGGCGCTCGCGCAGATCGAGTCGGTGGTGAAGCGGGCGCGCGCTTCTTCGTAGTCTTCCGTTTCGCAGCTTTTTTCTCCGCTTCGAGTTTCGTAGCCAGCGTCGGCGCGTTCTTGCCCGATTGCGATGCGCCGCGGTTGCTGAGCCAGATGCGCTTCGACGAACCGATCTCGTCTACCGTTTTGTCGGAAACCACCGACCGAGGAGCGAGCGCCGTCACGTCGACGTCCGGATTCGCGAACTCGTCACGGTGTTTGAGGAGCAGCCATTCGTTCCCCTTGCTGCCCGGACGTCCATGAATCTTCACCAGCGCCCACTCGCCGAACATCTTCTTGCCGAACATGCGAAACGTGAGCTTGCCCGCGCGGACTGCTTTGACCGGATCGTCGCCGGGCTCGATGAACTCCCACGTGCCGTTGTCCCAGATGATGACGTTGCCGCCGCCGTAGTTGCCGGCCGGGATCACCCCCTCGAATTTGGCGTAATCGTACGGATGATCCTCGGTCATCATCGCCAGACGCTTCACGGTCGGGTCGTACGACGGCCCCTTCGGCACTGCCCACGATTTGAGCACTCCTTCCATCTCCAGGCGGAAGTCGTAGTGCAAATGAGAGGCGGCGTGTTTCTGAATGACGAAGATGGGCAGCTTCGTGTTCTTCGGCTTGCCGCCTGACGGCTCCGGCGTATCGCCGAAGTCGCGCATCGATTTGTATTTCTTGAGCAGGTCGGGCATAGGAGAACGGTTTCACGCGAGACGCGGAGGGGCGGAGAAAAGCTATGAGGCCTTGCGCTTCTTGTGAGAAGCAGTCCGTCTCTTCGCTGGAGATTTGCGTGCGGCACGGCGCGGCGCACGGCTTCCCTTATCAAGACTGCGCCGGAGCGCTTCCATGATGTCGATAACTTCGCCGCCTTTCTCTTCTTCCTTTTCCTCGGCCTCGATCGTCTTGCCTTTCGACTTCGCGCGGATGCGGTCGAGCAGGCGATGGCGGTACTCATCCTTGAACTGCAGCGGATCGAACTTCTTCTCCGTCAGCTCGTTGATGAGCATCTCGGCGAGCGCCACTTCTTTTTCGCGCACCGCGCCTGAATCCTCGAGGTCGATTGCGTCGAAATCGCGCACCTCGTCGGCGTAGTACATCGTGTGCAGGATCAAGCCCTTCTCGTATGGACGCAGCACCACCAGGTGTTCCTTGCCGCCGCCGATCCAGCGCGCCACGGCCACCTTGTCCTGCTTCTTCATCGCCTGCGACAGGAGCCGGTACGTCTTGCCTCCGCCGGCGGAAGGCCCGAGGTAGTAAGCCTTCTCGAAAAAGACGGGATCGATCTGATGGAGATCGACGAACTCCGTGATCTCGACGGCGCGGTTGTCGTCGGTCTCCAGCGTTTCCATCTCAGCGTCGGTGAACGTCACGTACTTGTTCTTCGAAATCTCGTAGCCGCGAATCAGTTCATCGGAGTCGACGATCTTCTCGTGATGCGGACACCACCATTTGCGATTGACGCGGGTGCCGCAGCTCTCGTGCAGAAGATGGAAGTGAACGTCCTCCGATTTCGTGGCCGTGTAGAAGCGGACGGGGATCGAAACGAGGCCGAAGGAAATCGTCGCATTGCGCAACGGTCTGAGTGCCATGTGTTCCTCCGCACGACGACGTTGCATCCGGCGTTCCACCCCGCATCGCATGGAAGTTCTTGAAAGGACGCTACTTGAATGCGTAGCTGGCCCAACAGCACGGGCGTCGATTTTGCATCGCCAGCGACTGAACCGTCGATGGATTCTTCGATCCGCAGCACTTTGTGGGGCGCTTTCGCCGTCCTGGTGGTCCTCATTGCCGCCGGCCTTGCGCTGACGATGGGCATCCTGCACCTCGCCAACCGTCAGGAGTACCGCATCGTCGAAGGCTCGACTCCGCTTCTGGACACGGTTTACGCGATGAACGACGACACGCTGATGCTTCTGTCGGCGGCGCGCGGTTTCGCGCTCACGCATGAGACGCAGTAGCATCAGCGTGTCG
>DATART010000160.1:0-3628 GCA_036264035.1 Thermoanaerobaculia bacterium
GATGCCGACGCGGTCGAAGATGTCGGCGATCTTGCCGAGGCCGATAACCTGCCGGCCGGAGTTGAAGGCGCGTTCGACGACGGTCAGTCCGGTCGGTTTCACGGAGAAGTCCTTCCGATTCGCGGTGCGTTTGAAATGCCCCCTGCCGGTGCCGAGGAACGGCCGCGCGATGATGCGTCCGATGTTGTGCTCCCCGCGCATCAGCTCGCGCGCGATCGCGCAGATGCGCCACAACTCTTCGGCCGGGATGATCTCCTCCTGCGCCGCGACCTGAAACACCGAATCGGCCGACGTGTAGACGATCGGTGCGCCGGTGCGCATGTGCTCTTCGCCGAGCTCGTCGAGGATCACCGTGCCGGATGCCGCCTTGTTGCCGAGCGTCTTCCGTCCGATGCGCCGCTCGTATTCGGCGATGACGTCCGCCGGAAATCCATTCGGATACGTACGGAACGGATCTTCGACGATGAGTCCCATCATCTCCCAATGCCCCGTGGTCGTGTCCTTCCCGGCGCTGACCTCATTCATCCGTCCGAATGCGCCGCGTGGCGTCTCATTCGATGCAGGCTGCGGAAGGGTGTGCAGCAATCCGAGGCGGGCCAGCGTCGGCAGCGACGGATGCTGCGTATCGAGGACGTGGCCGAGCGTGTTCGAACCCTCATCCCCGAAGTCTTTCGCATCCGGCAGCTCGCCCACTCCGAGGGAATCGCAGACGATAACGATGGCGCGATTAGTCATGCTTTCTTCTTTTTTCTTAGCTTGGGGACAGGTGTTGGATCCGCCGCAATAGTCCGCAACGCAGCATTCATGGACTCGTCATCGGGGAACAAGGCAGCGAGATCTTTGTCGATCACGCGAAGGTACGCAGGACCATGAACTGCAACAAACCAAGGATTAGGTATCGCGGCGCTGAAATCAAATTCAGCAGGCATTTCGTCATCGTCCGCAGATCGAGCGCTTCGCTTCATTTCGTTTTTTTGGTCTTCGGCACTGCGGCTGTTTTGGCGCTCACTTTCTTAGGAGGAGCAGAAGACGTCAAGCGAATGAAGGCTCGGAGCGCTTCGTCGACCGAATCGGAATCGGGAAAACGTTCGAGGAGATCTGGCGATAGAACTCGAAGATTCCGGTTGCGGCCGTAACGAGCAGCGAACGGATTTGGTCTGACGTTCCTGAAATCGATCTCCTGATCGAGCGGATCGTCATCTTCAATGAATGCGGGTTTCTTGTTCATAGAGTTGTTGCTCGCGCCGATTCGCGCGGCGGGCGCTGATGATTCGGACGGTTTCTTCATCTCGATAAGTGAACGCTACCGTTACGAGGCGGTCCTGCTCAGATACGCCGACAATGATAAAGCGATCTTCCTCTACCGAATGCAGAACATCGCTGATAGGCGCGCCCCATTCATCGAACACGGTCATCGCTTCGCGAAACGACACGCCGTGCTTCCGCAGATTTGCGTCGGCCTTGTCGTCGTCCCATTCGAAGCCCAGGTCTTTCACACCAGATGCTCGTGAATCAGCGGGCGCTCCTCCGGTTTCTCGTCTCCGAACGTCACGAATGAGAGGTAGCGCTTCGTCAGCTCTTCGGCGTCGCGGTGGGCGTGGCCGAGTTCGATGCGGGCGATCGTGTCGCCGGCGCGGACTTCATCCCCGCTCTTGCGGTCGAACATCACGCCGGCCGCGTAGTCGATGACGTCATCTGCTTTCTTGCGGCCGGCGCCGAGGTCGACGGTGAACATGCCAGCCTGGTAGGTGTCGATGAAGGTGATGAAGCCGGACTGCGGCGCCTTGACCTCGATGGTGTCGCGCGGCTGCGGCAGAAGCGAGTAGTCATCGACGATTGCGGGATTGCCGCCCTGCGCAGCGATCCATTTACGGGCCTGCTCCAGCGCGCGGCCGGAGCTGAGCGCCTCGTCGAGCGCGGCTCCGGCTGAGGCGTCGTCGAACTTGCCGGACATCACCAGCGTGCGAACGGCTTGCGCGCGCGTGACTTCCTCGACGTCGGCGGGACCGTTGCCTTTCAACACTTCGATCGTCTCGATGATCTCGTTCGCGTTGCCGGCGGCGACCCCGAGCGGGCGATCCATGTCGGTGATCAGCGCCTCGACGCGCGTGCCCGATCCGGCCGCGGCGGCGATGAGACTCTTCGCCAGCGCTTTCGAATCCTGATAGCGCCGCATGAACGCGCCGCTGCCGGTCTTGACGTCGAGGACGAGCGCCGAGGCGCCCATGGCCAACTTCTTCGACATGATCGAGGCCGTGATCAGCGGCAGCGACTCGACGGTGCCGGTGACGTCGCGCAGCGCATAGATTTTCTTGTCGGCCGGAGCGATGCCTTCCGTCGACGTCGAGATGACGCATCCCGAGTCGGCGATGCTCTGATCGAACTCTTCGCGCGAGAGGCGCGCGTTGAAGCCCGGAATCGCCTCGAGCTTATCGAGCGTGCCGCCGGTGTGGCCGAGGCCGCGGCCGGAGAGCATGCCGATCGGAATGCCGCACGCGGCCACCCACGGCGAGAGCACCAGCGACACCTTGTCGCCGACGCCGCCGGTCGAATGTTTGTCGGCGATAAAGTCGTATTCGCTGCGCAGGTGCCACTGATCGCCGCTTCGCAACATTGCCTGCGTCAGCGTGGCCATCTCCTCGGCGGTCATGCCGTTGATCGCGATCGCCATCAGCAACGCCGACATCTGATAGTCAGGAATCTCTCCGCGCGTGTAGCGCTCGATGAACAGCTCGATCTCGCGTGTGTCGAGCGGCGCGCCGCGGCGCTTGCGGTTGAGAACTTCGTACACGTTCAGTTCGGACATGCGCGCGATTGTAGTATTCGCCGCGATGAAAGCCGTCGTGCTGCTGAGCGGAGGACTCGATTCCGCGACCGTGCTCGCCATCGCGAAGAGCGAAGGGCGTTCGTGCTACGCGCTCTCGTTCGCGTACGGACAGCGGCACGGCATCGAGCTCGCTGCGGCGCAACGCGTCGCGCAGTCGATCGGCGTCGATGAGCATGTCGTCTTCCCGATGGACCTGCGCGTCTTCGGCGGGAGCGCGTTGACGGCGGAGATCGACGTCCCGAAGGACGTCGCCGGCGCCGCGGGAATCCCGGTGACGTACGTTCCCGCGCGCAACACGATCTTCCTGTCACTCGCCCTCGGCTACGCGGAAACGCGCGGCGCGCCGGAGATCTGGATCGGCGTGAACGCGGTCGACTTCAGCGGCTATCCCGATTGCCGCCCCGAGTTTCTCGACGCGTTTCAGCGCGTGATCGTGACCGGCACGCGCAGCGGCGTTGAGCACGGCGAGCCGCGGTTGATCGCGCCGCTGGTCACGATGTCGAAGGCGGACATCATCCGCCGAGGCACATCACTCGGCGTCGACTACTCGCTTACGCATTCCTGCTACGACCCTGACGTTCGCGGATTCGCCTGCGGCCACTGCGATTCGTGCATTTTGCGCAAGCGGGGATTCGAGGAAGCGGGAGTGATGGATCCGACGCTGTACTTGTCATCCGACTTGTCATCCTGAGCCGCCGGAGCTGCGTAGGCGAAGCCGTAGCAGCGCAGGACGGCGAAGGATCCCCGGCTGCTAATCCGGATCGGGCGGGGGCTTTCAAAGTTACGCGGACTTCACAATCC